>DATHCS010000291.1:0-2890 GCA_035319405.1 Candidatus Dormiibacterota bacterium
GCACCTGCTGGCCGGACAGGTAGACCGGGATGAGGTCGTCGTAGTGCTCGTCGAAGGGCACGCCCGACTGGCCGGTGGGGATCACGATGCGGCCGCCGTCGAGCGAGCCCAGGTCCACGTCGAGGCGGTAGCTCGGCCCGAGGAGCACGTGGAAGATGTCGCCGAAGGCCGTCCCCGTGGACGACGGATCGTCGGCGTATGGGTCCGGGTAGGCGGCCGTGGCGTCCCAGGCCTGCTGGTTCGGGGCGAAGACGTTGCCCGAGATGGCGTACGGGCCGCGGTCGAAGATCCACTCGAGGGGCCCGATGCCCGAGCTGCCCAGGGTCTGCTCCTCGAAGCGAAGCGTGTGCAGGCGATCCCAGGTCCAGTCGGCCGGATCGCCCAGCGCCCCCCGCAGCGCGGCCCCTGCCTGGTCGAGGGCGCCCGCGATGCGCTCCGCCATGGTCTCGGCGGCCGGCGTGGTGGGGTCGTCCCACCAGCGGCTCGCCGGATCGTGCAGGAAGGCGAGCAGAGCAGCGGCTGAGGACGACGAGCCGACGTAGAGGCGCGCGATGTCGTCCTTGGCGGTGCCGGCGCCCAGCCGCGGGTCGAAGACGTCGCGCGCGAGCTCATAAAGGAAGGCGCTGAAGGCCGCGCAGCCCGGGGCGGTCGCGTCGTCCGCGGCGCGGCAGACGTAGGCTGCGTCGCCGGCGTCGGCCCAGTCCTCGATGCGCTGCAGGACGAGCCGTCCGTCGTCGGTGGACGGCTTCGGCGTCCCCAGCAGTGGCGCCATCTCGGCCGCGTAGCCGACGTACCCGTCGAGCGCGACGGCGGCCGAATCGTCGAGCGTCAGCGGCTGGCCCGAGTCGAGCTGCGCCAGGATCCGCTCTGCGCGGTAGCCGGGATCCCAGTCGCTCCCCAGGAAGTACGGGTAGTGCGCGTCCACCGGTGCGTTGTTGGCGGTGGCGATGATGCCGCCCGGCGGGTCGTACAGGTTCGGCAGCGCGTCGAAGGGCACGTAGCCGGTCCAGTCGTGTGAGCCATCCCAGCCGGGCGCGGGCAGGCTGCCGTCGCCGGACCGGCGAACCGGGATCCGGCCTGGCAGCTGGTAGCCGATGTGGCCGTCGACGTCGGCGTAGACGACGTTCTGGGACGGCGCGTCGAACAGGCGCAGGGCGTTGCGGAAGGATCGGAAGTCGGTGGCCTGGTCGAGGGCGAGGATGGCCTCGAAGGTATGGTCCTCCAATGCCGTGGCTGTCCAGCGCAGGGCGTAGACGAGGTCGCCGGATTGGCCCGAGCCGCCCGCGGCCACTGCCTTCAGGTCGTCGCTCACGTCGCTGACGACCGGTCCATGGATCGTGCTGCGCACGGTGATCGTGACGTCCGGCTCGCCCTTGACCTTGATCACCTCCTGGCGTGCCTCGAACGGCCGCATCTGCCCGAGGTACTCATAGCGCGTCGGGTCCGACACATCGACTCGCTCGGCGAAGAGGTCCTGCACGTCGGGATCGACATTGGTGAACCCCCAGGCGATGCGCGCGTTGTGACCCAGGACCACGCCGGGCGCGCCGGGGAAGCTGACGCCGGCCACCTCGTAGGGGCAGGCCGAGCTGGGCGTGCGGCAATGGAGCCCCACCATGAACCACAGGCTGGGCATCGAGAAGCCGAGGTGCGGGTCGTTGTGCAGCAGGGCGTGCCCGCTGGCGGAGTGCTGGCCGCCCACCACCCAGTCGTTCGAGCCCAGGCCGCCGGACCCCGTCGCCCTCGTCGCCCCGCCGAGGCCGGTCAGCGCCCCGAGGCGCTGGTCCAGATCGACGAGCGTCGCCAGGTCCGTCTCGTGGGAAGCCGCGACCGGATCCTGGCCAGCCGTGGTCCCCGGTTTCGACGCCGCTCCCGCGCCGCCGGCCCCCGGTGCACCCGTGGGCACGATCACGGGCCCGCCCTTGGGGTACGGCGGGTTCAGTTCGGCCACGGCCACCGCGTCGACCTTCCGACTGAGCAGCAGGTCGAAGACCTCGCGGTCGAAGTTGCCGCCCAGCTGCCACGCCATGACCTTGACCCAGGCCAGCGTGTCCACCGGCGTCCACGGCCCGGGCTGGTAGCCTGCCAGGCCGCCGCCCGCGCCGAGCAGGCCGCTGATGACGAAGGGCAGCCCGAGGTCGTGGTGCTGGCCGATCCAGGCGTTGACGCCGTGGCTGTAGGCCTCGAGCAGGGCCTTGCTCTCGGGCGTGGCGGCGTCGTAGTCCCGTTGGGCCGCCTGTCGCCAACCGAGCGTGCGCACGAACTCGTCGGTCGCCAGCTGGCTGCTGCCAAACAGCTCGGCCAGGCGCCCGCTGCTGATGTGGCGCCAGACCTCCATCTGCCACATGCGCTCCTGGGCGTGCACGTACCCTTCCGCCGCGAACAGGTCGGCCGGCGTGTCGGCGTAGATCTGGGCGATGCCGTTGGCGTCCCGCAGGACGGTCACATCGGCACCCAGCCCGGGCAGCTGGGCACTGCCGCTGCGCTGTGGAAGGCCGCGCACGGTGACCCAGGCGAAGGTGCCGGCTGCGGCGATGACGATCACCAGCAGCACCACGAGCAGGACCTTGAGGACGCGGCCGAGCCAGGTCAGCGGGAGCCTCCTCCACCATGCCAGGACCGCCGCGACCGAGCCCCGACCGCGGCGACCCACGCATCTTGCCGGATGGGGCGGCCGCTCGTCACCGCGGCAGCGTCAGCCCGAGCCCGATCGCGCGCGCCCGTTCGAGGATGGCAGACGCGAAGACGAGGTCGGCGAGGCCGACGCCGAGGTGCGTCACCAGGGTCCGCCCGGAGGGGCGAACGGTGCCCGCGAGGATGGCCTCGCCGATGGTAGCCTGGGGCTCCGGATAGCCCTCGAACAGGCCTGCCTCGCGATTGGCCGCGAACT
>DATHCS010000292.1:0-4767 GCA_035319405.1 Candidatus Dormiibacterota bacterium
TCTTGCCCACCTCGGCCGGATCGATATCCACGTGGATGATCCGGGCGCCCGGCGCATAGGTGCTGACCTTGCCCGTGACCCGATCGTCGAAGCGCATGCCCAGGGCGATGAGCAGGTCGGCCGACTGGATGGCGCGGTTGACGTGCTTCCAGCCGTGCATGCCCATGTAGCCGTAGCTGAGGGGGTGCGTCTCGTCCATGCTGCCGACGCCAAGGAGGGTGTGCGCCACCGGGATCCGAGCCCGTTCGGCGAAGGCACGGAGCTCGTCCCAAGCCTCGGCTACGAGCACGCCGTGGCCGGCCAGGATGACCGGCCGCTGCGCGGCGTCGATCGCCTGCGCGGCGATGCGGAGCTGCTTCGGGTGGCCCTCCACCGTCGGCCGAAAACCGGGCAGCCCCGCCGCGACGGCATCGTCGCCGGGGTGGGCCGCCAGCGTCTCCTGCTGCAGCGCGTCCTTGGTGATGTCCACGTGGACGGGGCCGGGGCGCCCATTGCGGGCGAGATAGAAGGCCTCGGCCAGAACGTGCGGCAGCTCGTCGGCGTCGCGGACGAGGTAGTTGTGCTTGGTCATGGGCAGCGTGATGCCCGTGATGTCGATCTCCTGGAAGGCGTCCTTGCCGATCAGCGCGGCAGGCACGTTGCCGGTGATGGCGACCACGGGGACCGAGTCGAGCTGGGCCGTCGCGAGGCCGGTGACCAGGTTCGTGGCGCCCGGCCCCGACGTGCCAAGGCAGACCCCGACACGGCCGCTGGCGCGCGCGAAGCCGTCCGCGGCGTGCGCCGCTCCCTGCTCGTGGCGGACCAGCACGTGGCGTAGCTCTGGGTAGTCACCGAGCACGTCGTAGAGGGGCAGGATCACGCCGCCGGGGTAGCCGAAGAGCACGTCGGCGCCCTGGCGGAGGAGGGCCTCGCAGACAACGTCCGCCCCGATCCTCGTGCGTCCGCGCGGCTTGGCCTCGTGCAGCATGGCGGCGCGCGCCCGATCGACCTCGGCCGCCGCCGGGGTGCCCGAGCCGGGCACGTGGCGCCCGTTCGCCGCTCGCTTGGTCATCGTCATCTGGGGCCTGCTGCCTCCGATCGGTCGCGCCACATAAGGAAGGACCCCCGCCGCCCCGGCGAGGGTCCTGGTGGATCTGCTGGTGCACCCCCTGCGGTGCCTACCTGCGCCCTCCAGTCTCCCGCCGGGAGCCGGTAATGAGCCCGACGAGCCCGAGCACGAGGAGGCGAAGCACCGCGAGGAGGGATTCGGGTCGCGTGGTCTGGCCGTAGCGCACGGGCACGCGCCGGCCGTCAGCCGTCACCACGACGGCCACGAGCTCGCGCTGCTCGGCGTTGCGGACCATGCGCCTGGTTTCCTCCACGTTGAAGTCCGCGCAGTCTACCCGCTGCGCCCCGAGCCTGTCCACTAGTACCCGCCGGGCGCCGCGCTGGTACGGACGGCCGAGCAGGGCCCGCGCGCCGCGTCTGCTACGCTGTGGCGCCCCATGGCAGCACCCGCGGCGCGACCGCGCACTCTGGTCGAGAAGATCTGGGACGACCACGTCGTGGCCCAGGACCCCGGTGCGCCGGCCGTGCTCTACGTGGATCTGCACCTCGTCCACGAGGTCACCTCGCCGCAGGCCTTCAGCGGGCTGCGCGCGCGGGGACTGCACGTCCGCCGGCCCGACCTCACCGTGGCCACGGCCGACCACTCCGTGCCCACCCACGATCGCAGCCTGCCCATCCTCGACCAGCAGGCCGCCTTCCAGGTCCAGCAGCTCGAACGCAACTGCGCGGAGTTCGGCATCTCCCTGCTGGGCCTGGGCTCGGACCGGCAGGGCATCGTCCACGTCATCGGTCCCGAGCTGGGGCTGACGCAGCCAGGCATGACCATCGTCTGCGGTGACTCCCACACGGCCACTCACGGCGCGTTCGGCGCGCTGGCGTTCGGCATCGGCACCAGCGAGGTAGAGATGGTCCTCGCCACGCAGTGCCTGTTGCAGCGCCGGCCTCGGACGTACGAGGTACGCGTCGAGGGGCACTTGCGACCCGGCGTCACGGCCAAGGACATCATCCTCGCCCTCATCGCGCGGATCGGGGTGGGCGGCGGCACGGGTCACGTCTTCGAGTACACGGGCGAGGCCGTGCGCGGACTCTCCATGGAAGAGCGCATGACGGTCTGCAACATGTCCATCGAGGGTGGCGCGAGAGGCGGCCTGATCGCCCCGGACGAGACCACCTTCGAGTACGTGGCCGGACGTCCCCATGCGCCGCGCGGCGCGGCCTGGGATGCCGCCCTTTCGCGCTGGCGGGGCCTGCCCGGCGACCCCGGCGCAAGCCACGACCGCAGCGTCGTCCTGGCCGCCGGTGATCTCGAGCCGATGGTCACCTACGGCACCAACCCCGGTATGGGCATGCCGATCACGGGCCGCGTGCCCGGCCCGGCCGACCTCACCGAGCCGGGCCAGCGGCGCGCCCTCGAGCAGGCCCTCGGCTATATGGCCCTGCAGCCCGGCCAGCGGATCCTGGGCCAGCCGGTCGACGTGGTGTTCATCGGCAGCTGTACCAACAGCCGCATCAGCGATCTCCGTCTCGCGGCCGGACTGCTGCGGGGCCGCCATGTGGCCCCCGGTGTGCGCGTGATGGTGGTGCCGGGCTCCCAGCAGGTGAAGGCACAGGCGGAGCGCGAGGGCCTGGCGGAGGTCTTCCGCGCGGCGGGCGCGGAGTGGCGCGAGGCCGGTTGCTCGATGTGCATCGCCATGAACGGCGACGAGCTCGCGCCCGGCCAGTACGCCGTCTCGACCAGCAACCGCAACTTCGAGGGCCGCCAGGGCAAAGGCGGCCGAACCTTCCTGGCCTCGCCCCTGACCGCCGCCGCAAGCGCCCTCGCCGGCGCCATCGCCGATCCGCGTCCGCTGGTCGACGTGGCGCCCGCGGCGATCGCCGGGAGCTGAGCCCGGCCATGGCCATTCCCTTCGAGAGCTTCAGCAGCCGGGTCATCCCGCTCCCGGCCGAGAACATCGACACCGACCAGATCATCCCTGCCCGCTACCTCAAGACGACCGAGAAGAGCGGCCTCGCGGAGGGGCTCTTCGCCGACTGGCGCCGCGGCCCGGACGGCCAGCTGCGCGAGCCGCCGTTCGTGCTCGACCGACCCGAGATGGCAGGCCGGTCGATCCTCCTCAGCGGCGACAACTTCGGCTGCGGCTCGTCGCGAGAACACGCCCCCTGGGCGCTGCGGGCATGGGGCATCCGGGCCATCCTCTCCACCAGCTTCGCCGACATCTTCCGCAACAACGCCCTCAAGAACGGCCTGCTGCCGGTCGTGGTCGAGGTGGAGCGCCACCGCCAGCTCTTCGAGCTGATCGAGGCGCAGCCGGACGCGGAGCTGGCGGTCGACCTCGAGGCCCAGGTCGTGCATCTGCCGGGTGACGAGGACCTGCCTTTCGAGGTCGATCCGTTCGCCAAACGGATGCTGCTGGCCGGCACCGATGAGATCGGCTACCTGCTCGGACACCTGTCTGCCGTGGAGGCCCACGAACGGGCCCACCCGGCCCGGATCGACGCACGCGGTGCCGCCACGGGCGGCGCGGTGGTCCACCCTGACCATCGTCCCGAGGACTCCCAGGCGGCTGCCCGCTAGCCTGCACCCGTGAACCTGTTCGACGTCGCCGTCATCGCCCTGATCCTGGTGGCCACCTGGGGCGGCTATCGGTCGGGCCTCGTCGGCCCCGCCTTCGGCCTGGCCGGGGCACTGGCGGGCATCGTCGTGGTGGTCCTCGTAGCCCCCATCGCGGAGCCGGCACTCGCGGAGTACGAACAGCCCTGGCGTGCCGTCATCGCTGTCGGAGGCGCCCTGGCGATCGTCATCCTGGGCGACGCCATCGGCTCCGCCATCGGCGGCCTCTTCCACCGCCAGGTGCAGGGCAGGCTGCTGGGCCGGCTCGACCGTGCCGGCGGCGTGGCCTTCGGGGCCCTCCAGGCCGTCCTCGCGGTGTGGCTGGTCGGCGGCCTGCTGGCGACCAGCTCCTTCGACGCCCTCGCCGGGCAGGCCCAGCGCTCGGCGGCGATGCACGTCCTGCTCGAGGAGCTGCCCCCGCCCGACGCCGTCATCGCCAACGTCGGCGGCATCCTCGACGAGGCCGGCCTGCCGCAGGTCTTCATCGGGCTGGAACCGCTGCCGGCGCAGCCCGCTCCCGCGCCGGGCCAGGCGCAAGCGGAGGCGCTGGCCAGATCGGCACGCGCCAGCACGGCCCGCGTCGAGGCCGTCGCCTGCGGACAGGTCCTCATCGGTACCGCCTTCTCGGTGCGCGCCGGCTACTTCGTCACGAATGCCCACGTCATCGCGGGGGCCAAGCAGATCAACGTGACCTCGGACGCGGGGTCGCGCCGCCCTGCTCAGGCGACGGTGGTGCTCTTCGACCCGCAGCTGGACGTGGCGGTGCTCTACGTGAGCCAGCTTCGGCTGCCCGCGCTGAGCTTCGATGCCAGCGCCCCACCGGCTGGCACGCAGGCCGCCGCGCTGGGCCACCCGGAGGGCGCGCCCCTCTCGGTCATCCCGGCCGGCGTCAACCAGGAGCTCGCCGCGCGCGGTCGCGACATCTACGGCAAGGGCGTCGTGTTGCGCAACGTCATCGAGCTCCATGCCGCCGTGCGACCGGGGGACAGCGGGGGTCCGCTGATCGTGGCCAGCGGAGCGGTCGGAGGGCTGGTCTTCGCCGAGTCGCGGAGCGACCCCGAGGTCGGCTACGCCCTGGATCCGGCCGACGTCGCGGCGAAGGTGCGGCC
>DATHCS010000293.1:0-12276 GCA_035319405.1 Candidatus Dormiibacterota bacterium
CGCTGGTCGTGTTGTCGGCGCCGTGCACTTCGGCGTACGGCCGCCAGCCGGAACTCGGCTCGGTCACGCCTTCCCGCCGTGCACTCGGAGCTCTTCCTCGAGATCGAGCGGCGCCACGCCTGCGTCGGTCTCGGCGTCGCCCCACAGCTCGCGCGGCACGCGCCACATGATCTCGAACTCGTTGCCGTCGGGGTCGTGGCCGTAGAGCGACTTGGACACGCCGTGATCGCTCGCGCCGCCCAGCGCGCCGGCCTCGCCCAGGATCTGCGCCGCGGCGGCGAGATCCTCGATGCGCGGCACCTCCCAGGCCAGGTGGTACAGGCCGGTCGAGCCGCGCGGCGGGCGGGGCGCCTGCGAGCCGACCGAGAAGAGGCCCAGGTCATGGTGGTTCGTGCCGCCGGCTGCGCGCAGGAAGACAGCCTGCCCGCCGAACTCGCTGCTGACCACCTCGAAGCCGAACACGCGGCCATAGAACTCCGCGCTGCGCTGGGCGTCACGCACGTAGAGCACGGCGTGGTTGAGACGGGCGACGGGGATCATCGTTGCTCCTCTGGATCGTGTGCCGGGCGCCGACCGCGCCTGCCTAGATGTTCGCACCGCCGGCCGACCTGTCGGGCTGCCGACTGGTCATCCGCGCGTCAGCTGTCCCCCGGCCCGCGGCGAGGTTGACGAGGTCGCTGTCCGACGGGCGCTCACGCCCGCCGAACGTCCCGCCCGACCATGCCCCCACGCTCGATGGTCGCCCCAAGGCCCCCAGGAGCGACGGCCCAGCCGGCCGACGAGGAAGATGGAAGGGACTCCGATGCAGTCGACCTACACCCAGCCCGCCGCCCAGTCGCTGAAGGGGTTCGCGCAGGCCCTCGTGGCCACCGTGGTGGCCCTCGTCATCATCGCCGCCGTCGCCATCGCGCTGGCCCTCGGCAGTGGCGCCGTCGCCGCCAGCCACCCGGTCTCGTCGCAGACCACGCCCATGGTCGATCGGGCGCCCGCGGCAGCCCCCGCGCCGGTGGTCATCCCGAACTTCGGCAACGGGCTGCGCAAGGACTGACTCCGCCTGGATCCGGCACGCCGGATCGCGCCTCCTCACCACAGGCCCCGCCCTCCCAGCGGGGCCTGTCGGTTCGTCCGGGAGGGACGCTAGGCGGGCACGCTGTAGGGCACGTAGTCCGGCCACCACATCGCGTCGGCCACGATGAGCGGCAGGTCCTCGTCGCGATGCAACCGGCCCAGGCCCTCGTCGCGGGCGGCCCGCGCCACGGCCACGGCGATGCGCGCCGAAACCGCACGAAGGTCGGCCACGGGCGGGAAGAGCGCCCCCGCCGCGAGCCGCTCATCGCTCACCGAGTCGGCCAGCGTGCGGGCGGCGGCCAGGAACATGCCGTCGCTGACCTCGCGCGCCTCGGCCACGATGGCGCCGAGGCCCAGGCCGGGGAAGACGAAGGCGTTGTTGGCCTGGCCGATGACCTGCTCGCCGCGCGCCGTGGCGACCGGCGGATAGGGGCTCCCGGTGGCCACGAGGGCCCGACCGTCGGTCCAGTCGAGCAGGTCGTCCGGGCAGGCCTCGCAGGCGCTGGTGGGGTTGCTGAGCGGCAGGATCACCGGCATCTCCACGTGGCGCGCCATCTCGCGCACGACCGCCTCGGTGAAGGTGCCGCACTTGCCGGTGGTGCCCACCAGGATGGTCGGATGGACCCGCTGCACGACTTCCAGTAGCTCGTGCTGCGGCGCGTCGGGGAATCCGAAGGCCGCCAGCTCGACCGGTTGGAGGGCGAAGGGCTCCTTGTCGGCGTCGAGCGAGGCGCGGCCCTCGAAGAGCAGGCCCTGCGAGTCGAGCAGCACCAGCGCACGACGGGCCGCCTCGGGCGCCATGCCCGACTCCTCGAAGGCGCAGCGCAGCAGGCGACCGATGCCGATGCCGGAGGCGCCCGCGCCGACCATCACGATGCGCTGCTCGGCCAGCGTGCCGCCGGTCCTTCGCAGGGCGGCGAGCACGCCGGCGAGGACCACCGCGCTGGTGCCCTGGATGTCGTCGTTGAAGGACGAGATGCGTCGGCGGTACCGATCGAGCAGGCGCAGCGCGTTGTGCTGCTTGAAGTCCTCCCACTGCAGGATCGCGTGGGGGTAGACCTCCAGCACGCCCTCCACGAAGGCCTCGATGAAGGCGTCGTAGGCCGCCCCGCGCAGCCGTGGCTGGCGGTAGCCGAGGTAGAAGGGGTCGTCGCGCAGCTCCGCCCGGTCGGTGCCCACGTCGAGCGAGATGGGCAGGTTGAGACTCGGGTAGATGCCCGCGCCGGAGGTGTAGAGGGTGAGCTTGCCGACGGGGATGCCCATCCCCCCGGCGCCCTGGTCGCCCAGGCCAAGGATGCGCTCGTTGTCGGTGACCACGATCAGGCGCACGTCAGCGCTGCCGGCATTGCGCAGCAGCTCCGGCACGCGCCCGATGTCGTCAGGCGTGATCCACAGCCCGCGGGGGCGGCGCAAGATGTGGCTGAACTGCTGGCAGGCCTGTCCCACGGTGGGCGTGTAGACGATGGGCAGGAACTCCTCGAGGTGCTCGGCCAGGAGGCGGTGGAAGAGCGTCTCGTTGCGGTCGTGCAGCGCGGCGAGACCGATGAACCGCTCCAGGTCCGTACCCTTGCGACGAGCGTGCTCGAGCTCGAGGTCGACCTGCTCCTCGATGGTCGCGACGTGGGGCGGCAACAGGCCGTGCAGGCCGAACGCGTCGCGCTCGGCCTCGGGGAAGGCGAGGTCCTTGTTGAGGAGCGAATGGCCGAGCAGCTCCGCCCCGCTGAACGGGACATCGGCCGGCCGGCCGTGCCAGAGATCGTCGTAGAGGGAGGTCAGCGACGATGCCGCCGGAAGATGGGACGGCGGCGTGCCCAGGATGGTGGCCACGATCCCAGCCTGCGCGGTCGGCCGGCCGGCCGCATCGGCCGAAGGGGCCACCCGAGCGTGACGAAGGGCCCGCCAGGCGGGCCCTTCAGAGCGTGGCCGGCGATGCGTCCGGACCTAGCGCTTGGTCTCCCGGTTGGCCGCCAGGTGCGCCTTCCACTCGTCTGGCTGGCGGGGGTCGTTGGCGACGCTGCCGTGCCAGCCGCAGATGCAGGTGACGCTCGATTCGCGGTAGCGGTACTCGGCGATCACGTGCTTGGGAGGCTCGAGGGCGGGCTTGGTCAGGCGGGACGGGTTCACGCTGCTCCTCTGGGCGACTGCGGAACGGCCGTCGGCGACACCGCGAAGGGCGCGAACGGCCACGCATGAGAGCGATCGGGACGAGTCCGTATGGTACCACGCCGGCCGGTCCGGCGGGCCGGTCAGGGCTGGCAGTACCCGCCCAGCTGGACGCCCACCGCGTAGCTCACCGACGCGGCGCCCCCGAAGATCACGATGCGATGCGGCACGAGCTGGTCACGTACCTCCGTGACCATCGGCGAGGGCACGGAACCGGGAGCCATGAGCAGCAGCGGCGCGTCGTCGCGAGCCGCCAGGGGGGCGCCGGAGAGGGCATCGGCGAAGAGGGTCCCGGTAGCCACGTAGGCCGGATCCGGGCGCGCCAAGCCGCTGTTGTCCGGCGAGCCGCTCGTGCTGTGGAAGAAGGTCCTGGCGATCTGCGCCGAGGTGGCGTAGCGGTCGGCACCGGCGATGCGGTGGACGTGCGTCGCGTCGGCGACGTAACCCGCGAGCGCGCTCTCGACCCCGCTGGAGATGACGCCCGTGCCACCCAGGATGTAGATGTCGGTCGGGTCGAGCGCGTCCAGCACGGGGTCGACCGACGCCGGGATCGCGTCCGGCTGCACGAGCAGCAGCGGCCAGCCCTTCGAGCCGCCGACCGGCGCCGCCGAGAGCGCGTCGGGGAAGTTGGTCCCGGTGGCGATGAAGACGCCGCCAACGCCCGCGCTGTAGTTGGGCGATCCGGCGTTCGGATCGGCCAGCATGGCCGCGGTCCCGTAGCGATCGGCGCCGGCATAGCGCACCACGCTGGGGTGCGTGGGCAGGTTCTCGAGCGCGGTCTGCACGGCCGCGGAGATGGCGCCCGTCCCGCCGAGGATCACCACCTTGGACGGCTGCAGCGCCGTGAGACGCGACAGCACCGTCGAGGGGATCGAGGTGGGCAGCACCAGAAGCAACGGCGCATCGTCCTTGCCCGCCACCGCGGCCCCTGCCAGCGCGTCCGGGAAGTTCGTCCCGGTGGCCACGTAGACGGTCCCGCCGGTGCCATAGCCGCCGAACTGGGCGATGGCCGCCGAGGTCGCATAGCGATCGCCACCGTAGACGCGCTGGACGTTGGAGGTGACCTTGAAGATGCGCCCGCCCGAGAGGTCCGCCACGTACAGTTCGCCGTTCTCGTCCTCGCCGAACGAGCTGACGTTGAGGCTCGTGTCGAGCAGGGCCTCCGGCGAGGCCGGGCTCGTCGCGGTGGCCGGCACGTCCCAGATCGTGCCGCGGCAGTTGTCGCTGAAGAAGTAGCGGCCGGTCAGGTCCGGGAACTCGCTGCCGCGGTAGACGTAGCCGCCGACGATCGCGCAGCTGCCGTCGCTGTGGCTGTGCTCGAGGAGCGGTGGGATGTAGTGGGTGGGGACGGTGCTGCAGGTCGCGTCGTGGAAGTTCGGGGCGTGGAAACCCTCGTAGTAAGGCCAGCCGAAGTTGGTCGGGTCGCCCGCTGCGGCCGCCGCGACGTGGTCGATCTCCTCGTACGCGTTCTGGCCGACGTCGCCGATCCACAGGTCGCCCGTGCTGCTGTCGAAGCTCCAGCGCCAGGGATTGCGCAGGCCCCAGGCCCACACCTCGTCACGAGTCGTGAACGCGGTCGGGTTGCCCGCCGGGATGTCGTAGCCGGCGCTGACCGTGTGCGGGCTGATTCGCAGGATCTTGCCCAGCAGCACGCCCGTGTCCTGGGCGTTGCCGCAGCCCGGTCCGGGGTCGTCCGCACCGCCGCCGTCGCCCGTGCCGATGTAGAGATCCCCGTCCGGCCCGAAGGCGATCATCCCGCCGTTGTGGTTGGGATGACCCGGGTGAAGGATGTTGATGATGGTGGTCTCGGTGGCTTCCGTGGCCGCCGGACTACCGCTGTCCGTGAAGCGCGAGACCTGCAGGCTGCCGTCGCTCGTCTTGGTGTAGTAGACGTAGAACAGCTTGCTCGTGGCGTAGTCGGGCGCGAAGGCCAGGCCCAGCAGGCCCCGCTCGCCCCCGTCGTAGCCGACCTGCCCCGCCAGGTCGAGGAAGAGCGTCGGGGTGCTGCCCGCCACGTAGATCTGGCCCGTCTGCTGGACCACGAAGAGGCGGCTGTCGCCGGCGTTGCCGACGAACACCGGGCGCGTGTAGTGACCGGGCTGCTGGACCAGCGAGATGAGCGGCGTGACGGTGGCCCGCGCGACCGGCGGCTGACCTGCCAGGGCGGCGCTCAACCCGGCGGCGAGCACGGCGGCGAGGGCAAGCGCGGCGGCCGGGCGGCGTCGGGCGGGCTGGGCGTTCCGGGCCATGGGCGGCCGACCTTATCACGGCTCACCGGAGCGGGCGCCCAGGCCGATGGTCCCGCAGGCGCGGCTTGCCGGTGACGGGCGACACCGAACGCCCCTCCGCCGGTACCTCCGGAGGGCCGCCGATGGTACCGTGGTCCGGTCGTCATCGGAGGCTCTGCCTCCAGCGGACCCGGGGGGCGCCCCCACCACAGCGCGGAGCCGCCGCTTGCACCTTCGTTCCTCGCATCTCGCTCGCCGCATGGCGGCGTTGAGCACGAGCCTGTTCCTGTGTGCGGGGCTGCTGGCGACCGAGGCGCTGCCGATCGCCGCACCCGTCCAGGCGGCTGCTCCGTCCACGCCCGCCTTCCTCTCCGAGTCCGGCACGAAGACGAATCCGCGCGTGGCAACCGCAGCGCAGGCGGCGACGACGCCAGCGGCCGGATTCACCGACAGCGTCGTCTTCAGCGGCCTGACCAATCCCACCAAGATCCGCTTCGCGTCGAACGGACGGGTCTACGTGGCCGAGAAGTCGGGCCAGATCGTCTGGTTCGCCAGCGTCTCCGATCCGACGCCCCACCTGTGGGGCGACCTGAGCGACCGCGTCCACGACTTCTGGGATCGTGGCCTGCTGGGCATGGCCCTCGCCCCGAACTTCCCGACCGACCCCACGATCTACGTGCAGTACGCCTACGACCACAACCCCGTGCGCGACCTGCCCGGCGATCCCTACGCCGGCACGGCTCCGCTGGCCTGGAACGACGCCTGCCCCGGCAACCCCGGCGCGACGAGCGACGGGTGCACGATCCTGGGCCGCATCTCGAAGCTCACCAGCACGCCGGACGGCGACAGCTGGACGGGCGCCGAGCAGGTCCTCGTACAGGGCTACTGTCAGCAGTTCCCCAGCCACTCCAACGACGATCTCTGGATCGGTCCGGACGGCTACCTCTACGCCACGGCCGGTGACGGGGCCAGCTTCGCCGGCACGGGCAGCGCGACAAGTGAAGATTTCGGCCAGTGGGGCGGCACGAAGTCGCCGGTCGTCACGCCGGCCAACCCCTGCGGCGACCCACCCAATGCCGCGGGGACGGCCAACACCGCCCCGACCGGCCAGGGCGGGGCGCTCCGTTCGCAGAGCACGCGCCGCGCGGCCGCCACGCCCGCTTCGCTGGACGGCGCGCTGCTGCGGATCAGCACGGCGGACGGCAGCGGGGTGCCGGGCAACCCCTTCGCCGCCAGCAGCGACCCCATCCGCCAGCGCATCCTCGCCTACGGCTTCCGCAACCCCTTCCGCTTCACCTTCGGGCCGAGCGGCAACGCCGTGTGGGTCGGCGACGTCGGCTACAACTACTGGGAGGAGCTGGACCGCGTCACGCTCTCGAGCCTCGCCAACGTGAACTACGGCTGGCCGTGCGTCGAGGGGAACCAGGTCCAGACCTACTACCCGGACTACACGGTCAACCTCTGCCCCAGCGCACCCGGCCTGCCGCCCAGCTACACCGCGCCGTACTACACGTACGACCACGGGGTGCACATCGTGGCCAACGACGGCTGCACGGTCACGCGTGGCTCGTCGATCTCGGGCCTCGCCTTCTACGGCGGAACTGACTACCCCGTTCAGTACGACGGCGCCCTCTTCTTCGCGGACCACTCGCGCGACTGCATCTGGGCCATGCTCCCCAAGGCCAACGGCGATCCGGACCCAGCGAACATCGTGACGGTAGTCGTGGGCGCGCCGATCGGTTCGTCCTGCGTGGCCTGCCCGGTCGACCTCGCCTCCGGACCCGGCGGGGACGTCTTCTACGCCGACTTCGAGATGGGCACCGTCCACCGCCTGAGCTACGGCACGCCGCAGGCGGTGGTCAGCTCGGACGTGACCAACGGGGTGGCGCCCCTGACCGTCCACTTGGATGGCAGCGGCTCGAGCAGCCCGGTCGGCGCGACCCCGTTGAGCTACAGCTGGGACCTCGACGGCAACGGCGTCTTCGGCGATTCGACGGCGGTCAGCCCGACCCGCGTCTACAGCACTCCGGGCACGTACGACGTGCGCCTGCGCGTGACCGACAGCCATGGCGCGAGCGACGTCAGCCCGCCCTACCCGATCGTGGCCGGCGACACGCCGCCACACCCGGTCATCGACCTCATCGACGGCGCCCCGCCGCCCGCTCAGCCCTCGGGCGACCCGCCGCCGGCCGTCCGGCCCAACGGCGTGCCGGCCTTCTACGCCGCGGGCGACACGATCACGTTCCACGGCCTGGCTACCGACGACCAGCAGGGCACGCTCCCGGCTGCATCGCTGGCGTGGCAGGTATCGATCTTCCACTGCCCCGACACCGACTGCCACACGCACGCGCTGCAGCAGTTCAACGGCGTGGCCTCTGGGAGCTTCGCCGTGCCCCAGCACGATTACCCCTCGCTGCTCGAGATCCGCCTCACCGCGACCGACGCGCAGGGCCTCACGGCAAGCAGCACGGTCTACCTCTACCCGCGAACCTCCCAGGTGACCCTGCGCTCCGTGCCGAGCGGCCTCGACCTGACCGTGGGCAGCCAGACCGACGTGACGCCCTTCAGCGTCACCTACATCGAGGGCTCGGCGGTGACCATCAGCGCTCCGCCGACCCAGCTGCTCGGTGGCGCGACGTACGGCTTCGTCGGCTGGTCTGACGGCGGGCGTGCGGCGCACCCGGTGGCCGTGGGCACGAACGATGCCACGTACACGGCGACCTACGCGCAGTACTACCGCATCTGGGGCCCGGACCGCTACGGCACCTCGGCGGCGGCAGCGAACGCCTTCCCGCTCCATCCGGCCACCGTCTACGTGGCCACCGGCGAGAATTTCCCGGACGCGATCGCCGCCGCCGCGGCGGCCGGCGCGCAGGGGTCGCCGCTGCTCCTCACCCAGCGGAACGCGCTCCCCCCGGCGGTCGCAGCCGCGATCACCGCCCTGGGCCCGACCGACGTGGTCCTGGTCGGCGGCGTCGGCTCCGTCAGTGACGCCGTGAAGGCGCAGCTCCAGGGCATCGTGGGTGCCGGCCATGTGCGCCGGCTCGCCGGTCCCGACCGCTACCAGACCGCGGTGGCCGTGGCGAGGGACGCCTTTCCCGGCGCCGCTCCGACCGTCTACGTGGCGACGGGGGCGGACTTCCCCGACGGGATCGTCGCGGCGCCGCTGGCCGCACGCCGGCACGCCCCGCTCGTGCTCGTGCCGGCCGATTCGCTGCCCGCCTCGGTGGCCTCCGCCCTGGGCGCATGGGGCACCACGGACGTCGTGCTGGTGGGTGGCACGGGCGCCATCAGCGACGCCGTGAAGGCGCAGCTCGAGGGCATCGTGGGCGCCGGCCACGTGAACCGCCCGTACGTGGGGGTCGACCGGTACGACACGGCCGCCCGCATCGCTGCCGCCAACTGGCCGGCGAACCCGGCGCAGGCCTACATCGCCACCGGCCTGGCATTCCCTGACGCCCTCTCGGCAGCGGGGCTGGGCAGCCTGCGCGACGGGCCGGTGCTGCTCGTGCGACCCGGCCTGCCGCTGCCGGCCTCGACCCAGACGGCGATGGCGGGCCTGCGGCCGCTCACGATCGTGGTGGTGGGCGGCCCCGCATCGGTTTCCGACGCGGTCGTCGCCGCGCTGGCCGTCGACATCGGCCCGTGAGGACGGCCGCCCTCGCCTGATCGAGGCGCCGCGGCTCGACGGCGGCTCGGTTGACGCGCCGGTCCCGGCTTCTCATGCTGCGACGCGGATGAAGGTCCGCTTCCCCGATTCGACCGGCTACGCCTCGCTGCTCGATCTGAGCGAGCAGGCCTGGGCGCGCATGGCCGACACGACGATGCTGGCCCTGGCCCGCGATGACGGCACGACCGAACGCTGGACCGGGCGCGACGTGGAGCGTCGATCGCGCGCTGCCGCGTGGCGCATGCGGGCGCTGGGCCTGCAACCCGGCGACCGCCTCCTGACGTGGAGCCCGCCGGGCCCCGACCTGCCCACGCTCTACCTCGGGGCGCTGCGCGCCCAGGTGCTCCTGGTGCCCCTCGACCTGCGCATGGCGCCCGAGACGGTGCAGCGCATCGTGGCCCTCGCCGACACGCGCTGGCTCGCGCTGGGCACGGGACGGGACGCACCGGATCCGCGCGAGGTCGACCTTGGCGGCGTGCAGGTGCGCACCGTGGAGTGGCTCACCGCGGAGCCCGCCGCAGCCGGCGCCCCGGCAGGCGCCGGCTCAGCCGCCAGCGTGGCGGGCGGCCCGCCCGAGGTGGCCTTCCCGCCTGACTGGGAGGCGCAGCTCGAGGCCTGGGAGCGACCCACTCGCGCCACCGACTTCGTGATCATCTTCACCTCCGGCACGACCGGCAGCCCGAAGGGCGCGGTCATCAGCCACGGCAACGTGCTGGGCACGATCGAAGCCGCCGACCGCGTCATCCCGCAACAGGTGCACCGGATCGTCTCGCTTCTGCCGCTGTCGCACCTCTTCGGCGTGGTGGAGCTGTTCTACGGCATGCATGGCAGCGCCCCGATCCTCTACGTGCGCTCGCGCAACCCCCGCGTCATCTTCCAGGCCATCCGCGACCACCACGTCACGACGATGGTGGTCGTGCCGCAGGTGCTGGACCTCTTCTGGTCGGCGGTCACGCGCGAGGTGGACCGCCTCAACCATCGCGCGGCGTTCGACCGCCTGCAGGGCGTGGCCCGGCACCTCCCCTACCCCGCCCGTCGCTGGCTCTTCCGCTCGCTCCACGCACAGCTCGGTGGCGGCCTCAACCTCTTCATCTGCTCGGCCGCCTTCCTGCCGCCCGAGCTCCAGGAGGACTGGGAGGACCTGGGCGTGGTGGTGATGCAGGGCTACGGCTCGAGCGAGTGCGGCTTCGCCACGGCCAACAACCCGGGCGAGCACGTGGCGGGCACCGTCGGACGACCCATGCCGCCCGTCCGGGTGCGCCTCGACCCGGATACCGGAGAGGTGCAGGTGGCCGGGCCCAGCGTCTTCACGGGGTACTGGCGCAACCCCGAGGCGACGCAGGCCGCCTTCACCGCCGACGGCTGGTACCGCAGCGGCGACGTCGGCCACTGGGACGCGCGCGGCTGCCTCGTCCTCTCGGGCCGCATCAAAGACATGATCGCCCTGCCCAACGGGCTGAAGATCTACCCCGAGGACATCGAGAACGAGCTGCGGGTGGCCGGGCTGCGCGACACGGTCGTGCTGGAGACGAGCCCCGGCCGCATCGAGGCGGTCGTGCTGCCGCACGACCAGCCCGTCCTGCCGCAGGGCGGCCTCATCCCGTCGGCCCGTGCGCGCACGCCAGAGGAGTCAGCGGCGGTGCGGGCCTCGATCGACGCCGCCGTCAAGGCCGCCAACGCGAAGCTCGGCATCCACCAGCGGGTCGTGGCCTGGCGGCTGTGGCCCGACGCGGACTTCCCGCGCACGCACACGCTCAAGATCAAGCGCGACGTGGTGCGCGCCTGGGTGGAGGCCGACAGCCCCGTCGCCGGCCGCAGGGCGCCCGATGCGGAGGGCGCTCCCGTCACCTGACGACGGGCACCGCCTGCCCGACGCCAGACACGGCCGTGAAGGCCGCCTCGGCCCGTGCCGGGTCGCTGGAACGCTGCGCCGACCACCAGGTGAAGGCGACGGCCGAGCCCAGCTGCGTGACGGAGAACTGCGCGTCGACGGGATAGGCGGCCTGGCCGGGCCCGCTCGAGAGGAAACCCGCGAGCTGCGCCGCTGCACTGGCGGCGGCGGCGCTGGTGGGGAAGTCGTAGAGCAGCACGAAGCCCTGGTCCGGGTCCGCCAGCTCGATGCGATAGACGACGCGCGGCGCCGCCGCGAAGCCTGCCGGCTCGGCCGGCCGCACGGGCTCGGCCACCGGCGAGAGCTGGAGGCCGAGCGGCGCCAGGGCCGTGCGCAGGGCGACCACGGCGGAGGCCTCGGCGGGGCTGAGGCCGCTCTCCGGCGGCACGATCGAGGGGTTGCCGCCCGCTCCCCCCGCGGGCGAGGACGGCACCGTGCCACCGCACGCGGTCGCGAGCAGCAACGCGCACAGGAGGAGACCGACCCGCCCGGCGCGGTCCAGCCCGGGGCGAGCCTGGGTCATCCGGGCGGCCACTCGAAGGGCCTTCCTCCCAGCAGGTGCAGGTGCACGTGATCGACGGTCTGGCCACCCCAACGGCCGACGTTGCTCACCAGCCGGTAGCCCTGCTCGGCGATGCCCTGGCTGCGAGCGACCTCGGCGGCGGCGGCGAACATGCGCCCCAGCAGCGGGCCGTCGGCGTCACCGAGCTCGAGGGCCGAGGCGATGTGATGGCGGGGCACGATCAGAACGTGGGTGGGCGCGCGCGGCGCGACATCATGGAAGGCGATCACCAGCTCGTCCTCGTACGCGCGACGGGACGGAATGGTGCCGGCCACGATGCGGCAGAAGAGACAGTCGCCATCGCTCACGGTGCGGTACCTCGTCTGCGGAGAGGCTAGCAGGCCTACCAGACCGCTGGCTTCGTGCTCATCAGGAACGCGATCACGGCGATCGTGGCCGCCATGAGGTAGCTCAGGTAGCGCTGCCGCCTCGCCATGCGACGCCAGCGGGCCTGCTCGTCGGGCCCGGGCTCGCCGGAGAGGCCCAGCAGCGCGCGCACGCCGGGGCGCCCCACGAAGAACGCCGCCAGCAGGTTCACGGCGTAGAGCAGCAGCGCCAGGAGCAGCCAGGGCTGGCCCGCCAGTTGTGGCCCGAGCACGGCCAGCAGGGCAAGACCGGTCACGGCCACGCCGAGACCGAGGGCCAGCGAGCCGCGGCCCTGCAAGCGCAGCAGGAGCCGCGTCGGCGCGCGGCG
>DATHCS010000294.1:0-10533 GCA_035319405.1 Candidatus Dormiibacterota bacterium
AGGTTGAGCCACTCGCGAGGGTCCGAGACGGTGAACGTGTAGAGCGGCTGGATGAAGAAGAAGTCGTAGAGCAGGAAGGCCGCCACGGAGCAGGCGACCGCCGCCCACGTGCCGAAGATGAGGGCCACGGCCACGACCGCCACGAGCAGGACGGGCGAGGCGTCCGGGATCTCGAGCGGCGGGCGCTCGAGCAGTGCAACGAGTCCGCTTGCGATGAGCAGCGCGACCGCGATGCTGGCTGTCGTGGCCGCCACGCGGGCCGGCTGACTCGCGTCGGCCCACCAGTGCCGCCAGCGCGTGCGGATCGACTCGGCCCACTGCATGGGCCGATGGTACGAGCCTCAGCTCTCGGGCGGTGCGAAGACCACGTAGACCTCGAGATCCTCGGCGATGTCCACGAAGCGGTGGGGCACGCCCGCCGCCACGAAGGCGGCCGAGCCGGGTCCCACCGCCCGTCGCTCGTCAGCCACGATGAGCGTGGCGCGTCCGGCGACGACGAGGTACAGCTCGTCCTCCCGATGAGGCGATTGGGGGTCGGTCCCGCCCGCCGGCAGGCGGTACAGGCCGGCGCTCATCGACGGCGCGCGCAGGAACTCGTGATAGAGGCGTCCGCCTGCCTCCTGCGCCGCGCGCAGGTCGTCGAGGTCGTGCGCGTCCACGGGTGTCGCGGGTCGGTTCGTCAGGCGGCGACCGGCGCGCTCAGCGGTCGCTGGGGCGGCGGGAGACGAGCCACCAGCCAGCCGGCAGCAGCAGGGCGGCCGCGACCAGCTTCACCAGGTCGCCCGGGATGAACGGCCACAGCCCGTACTGGAGCGTCTGCTCGAGGCTGAGGTGCGCGGCCGCGGCGAGCCAGGGCAGGCCGATGGCGTAGATGGCCACGCTGCCCAGCAGCATCGCCCCCAGCGAGCCGCCGATGTGGCGGTCCCAGCCGAGCTCCGCCAGGCGGCCGGTGACCGCGCTGGCGAGGACGAAGCCGATGAGGTAGCCGCCGGTGACCCCAAGCACGACCTGGCCGTCCTTGACGGCGAGGATCGTGTCGATGCCCTGGCGATAGACGCCCGTCGCCTGGTCGAAGGCGAAGACGGGCAGGAAGAGGCCAAGCGCGAGGTACAGCAGCACCGAGAGCACGCCGCGGCGGAAGCCCAGCATGGCCCCGCCGAAGAGCACCCCGAAGGTCTGCAGGGTCACGGGCACCAGGGGGTTGCCCGGCAGGTAGAACGTGAGGCGAGCGCCGACCACGATGAGCAGCGTGCCGAGGGCGATCAGCAGCAGGTGCCGCGCGGGGGCGCTGATGCGCTCGCCGAGGCGGATGGGGACGAGGAAGTCGCCGAGCGTGACGCCGTGCTCGGAGTTGGGCACGCGCAGCAACCGCTCGCTGGCGATCATGCGCTCGATGCTACCAGACGAACCTGAGCGCGGAGGGCAGCACCCGGAAGGCGAACGGGTCGCGGCCGAGCAGCTCGCCGTCGGCCTGCAGGTAGAGCGGTCCGCGCTCGTCGGCGACCGAGACGACGAGGCCCTGGGCCCGCCGGACCTCGACGGCCGGGCTGCGCAGGTGATCGCCCGTGCGGATGCGCCACGAGAAGGTGGTCATCTCCCAGCGTGAGACGGCGCCCACGATGACCGTGTCGAACAGCCCGTCGCCCGGATCGGCGTCGGGGGCGATGAGCATGCCGCCGCCCTCGAAACGCCCGAGAGCCAGCTCGACCGACTCCACCGCCCGCTCCTCCTCCGAACCATCGGCCCAGCGCAGGCGCACGGCGCGGTCGCGCCAGTCGACAATCGTCAGCAGGGCCGCCGCCGTGTAGAGATAGGGGCCGAGGCGAGCGGGGAAGCGGGCCGTGCGCTGGGCGACGAACGGGCTGAAGCCGATGCCCGCGCAGTTGATGAAGTAGCGCACGACCGGCTCGTGGAGATCGGCCGGCGGCTCGCCCGGCAGGGGCGAGGGAGGCGTGGGACGCCGGGCGGTACGGGGACTGGCGAGGTAGGTCGCCTCGCCCGCGTCCACCGGATGCAACGCCGTCGGGTCACCGCCGACGGCGGCGGCGAAGCACGCCACCAGGGCCGCCGGATCCGTGGGAAGACCCAGGCCCCTGGCGTAGTCGCTCCCGCGGCCGGCCGGCACCAGCCCGACGGCCGGGCGGGCGGCGGGCGGCAGGTCGGCGGTGAGGATGCCGTTGACCACCTCGTGCAGCGTGCCGTCTCCCCCGACCGCCACGACCAGCGGGGTGCTCGCCTCCGCCGCGTCGCGGGCGAGGTCCGCCGCCTCGAGGGCCCGCGTCGTGAGCTGCACCTCATGCTGCACGCCCGCGGCCGTCAGCGCCGCCGACAGGTCAGGCCAGACTCGCGCGAAGGCGCCCCGGCCGGCGCCCGGGTGGGCGATGAAGCGGACCGGCGGCAGGCCCATCAGGAGGTCGCGAGCTGGTCGCTGATGGCGAGTCGCAGCAGGCCCAGGTTGATCTCGTAGAGCTCGACTTCGAGGCTGTGCTCGCCGGGCGCCAACCGCTGTCCGAGGACGAGCAGGGCCACCCGATCGCCCTGCCGCACCTGGATCGGGTGTGTGCGGCTGATGGCGGCCGCCTCGATCGGCTTCGCGTCACCCTCTCGTTGCGCGCTCACGGACGCAGCCGGGATCTCGTGGCCGTCGACCGCGAGGCGCCCGATGCCGATCAGCGTCCC
This sequence comes from Candidatus Dormiibacterota bacterium, assembly GCA_035319405.1. Lineage (GTDB taxonomy): Bacteria > Chloroflexota > Limnocylindria > Limnocylindrales > CSP1-4 > DASPUH01. The sequence continues at coordinate 2,680 of DATHCS010000294.1, forward strand.
GTTGCCGAGCGGATTGCGCGCCTCGAGCCGGAACCCGTCGGGCGTGTTGCGCAGGCTGCCCGCCACGTAGAACTGCTTGACGAGGAAGGCAGGGACGTCCAACCAGTCACTCCGCTGGGCCGCTCGCCCGGCGGACGAGGGTGGAGGTCAGTCTAGCGTGCGGCTTTCAGGGTCCGTCGAGGAGCGCCGGCAACGTCGACTCGCCCGCTGCCGCCACCTTGACCCCGGGCGGGGGATCCTCGGCGTAGGCGGCCCAGCGGGCGATCGTTGCCGCCAGCTCGGGCGCACCGGTGATCAGGAAGAAGTGGCGCAGCTCGCCGAGCTGGATGAGATGGTAGTGAGCGGTCGTGACCGTGCCGCGGATGTTGTACGTGCTCCAGGTCCCCGTATCGAACCGGTACAGCCACGTGCGGACCGTGGTCAGGGCGCGCGACGCGATGGATGCGGCGGTCGCGTCACCCAGGACGAGCGCGTATTCGCGCGCGCCTTCCAGCGCGAACATGTGACCGTTGAGGGTGTGCCGGCTGTACGGGGGCAGGTAGGGCTCGAGCCACAGCGAGCCGCGATCGACGTCGGTCACGCCGCCCTGGCTGATCGGGCGCTGCATCGTGCTGAGCGCCCGGGCCGCCGCCGCCCGATAGCCCTCCTGCCCCGTGGCCTGGTAGGCGCGCAACAGGATCGAGATGCCCTCCCCTTCGACCTGCGCACTCCACCACGGGATCGGTTGACCGCCGAAGTCGAAGGTGACCAGCCAGCGTCCGTCTGCCTGCTGGTGGTCGACCAGCCAGTCGCTCATCTGCAGAAAAGCCGCGCGTGCCTCTGCGGAGCCGGTTTCCAGCCAGACCTGGAACTGGGTCAGCCCCCACTGGCTGATCTGCAGCGGGTTGTACTGCGCGACGCCCTGGTACACCGTCATAGGCACGCCGTCGGCGTCCCTGGGCTCACCCTCCCAGGGCGGTCGCAGGCCCATGTATGCGTCCAGCAGCCGGCCCGATGCGGGCGGCGTCGGCATGCCGGCCAACATCGCCGCGGCGTCGTCCGGCACGACCAGGTCGCCGAGCACGCAGACGCCCGGTCGACCCAGTCGGCGTGCCTCCGCCAGGACAGCCGGATCGATCGCCTGGCCGTAACCGGGCGCGAGGAGCAGTGGGCCGCCGAGGGGCGCCGCGACCAGCGCGTCGGCAAAGCCGAGCCCCGACGCCACGTACAGGCAGCCGCTGCCCGCTCCGTAGGCGTCGGCGCTGACCGCCGCGGCGGTGGTGTAGCGGTCCGGACCGGCCAGCCGGTCCACCGCCCCCGCGAGCGGCGCGAGCCACGAGCGGTACGCCTCACTGACCACGTCCGCTCCGCCGAGCAGCACGATGCGAGGCGGCGTCAGGTCCCGCAGGGAAGCCTCCAGCTGTGCCCGCAGGGCGGCCGACGGCAGGGTCGTCCCCGGCACCAGCAGTACGGGCCCACCGAGGTGGGCACCGGCGGCGGCTCCGGCAAGCGCGTCGGGGTAGTTACGGCCGGTCGCGACGTACACGACCGGAACCGGGCGGCCGTGGAAGGCTGCCGCCGCAACCGCCAGCGAGGTGGCGTAGCGATCGGCGCCGTAGATGCGCGAGACGTCCGGGCTGTAGCCGCGCAACGCCGCGACGACGCGGTCCGAGATGACCGCCGGACCGCCCAGCACCACGATGCGGGCTGGGTGGAGACGCGAGAGCTCGCCCGCCACCGAGGCGGGCAGCTTCGTGCCCTGGACCAGCAGGATGGGGCCGCCGAACGCTGCGGCCGCTGGCCCTCCGGACACCGCGTCGGGGAAGTCCTGGCCGCTGGCGATCACCACGACCGGCGTCGGCGGCCGCGCCACCATCGCCTGCGAGACCGCGACGGCCGTCTCGTAGCGCGTCGGCCCGGCCAGCTGTCGCAGCTGCACGATCGCCAGGTCCGGGTCGAGGTAGGTGTGCAGGATCTCGTCACGCGAGGCGCCGGCCAGGGCGCAGGCGAGCACGCCCCGGCGCGGCAGGACCGTGTGCAGCGGCTCCACGGCGGGCCCACAGGCATCCGTATCACCGTCGCGGAACCGCGGCTGGAAGAACGGCTCGGCGAGGTCCGCCTTGCGCAGCGAGAGCGGCCAGATCGCATCGACCGCGCCAACGTGGGCCGCCTCGACGATCGCCTGGGGGTCGTAGGGCAGGCCGGGCAGGTCGGCCGGGATGTCGTAGCAAGCGTTGACGGGGCCCTCGTCGAACGTCGGCTCGAGGGCATGGAACCAGGCGATCTGCTTGATGGCCAGCGCCGCCGCCTCGAGCGCGGCCGGCGGGCTCGACGCAGGCCACGAGGTGGCGAGCGCCCGCTCGACGTACGTCTGCAGGGGAACGCTGGCGATCGACGTGGGCTCCCCGTTCACCAGGAACCCCACGCGGACGGACACCGGAGGCGCGGTCTGGTCGCTCCAGCCCTGGCAGGGCAGCGGCTCGCTCGCGATGGAGGGTTCGACCGAGTGGCCCGCCGCCGGGCGGACGGGCGACGTGGACGCGCTCGCACGCGTCGCATCGGCAGGTAGCGCGGTCAAGGCCGACGCGAGCAGCAGGGCGGCGGCCATGGGCGGCCCGATGCGCACGATGGCCGGGATTCTAGCGGCGCCAGAGGACCTGGCCGGCCGCCGGCTGAACAGCCGCCAATTGAAGGGGGGCGGCGCAACCCGCTACGCTGCGGGGACGATGGCCCACCCGCTGGTCGAGCAGCTGCGCTTCACGCGGTCCGAGTGGCTGCGCGCGCTGCGCGGCGTGCCTGAGGCGGACGGCTTCCGCCGCTTCGAGCCGATCAACAGCATCGGCTGGATCGTCGGCCACCTCGCCTGGCAGGAGCAGATGTACTGGCTCACGCGCGCCAACGGTCGCACGCCCGAACCGTTGCTCAACGAACTCGTGGCAAGCGGAGGGCCGCCCTCCACGCCGGCGTTGTCGGAGATGCTGGCGGCGTGGCGCCGCGTCACCCGGGCCGCCGATCCCTGGCTCGACTCCCTCACCACCGCTGACCTCGAGGCCGAGCTGCCGCCGCCGGGCAAGCGCCGCTCCGTCGGCGACGCGCTGCACCGCATGACCTACCACTACTGGTTCCACATCGGCGAGATCCTGGCCATCCGCCAGCTGCTCGATCACCCGCGACGACCCGAGTACGTGGGCACCATCGAGAAGCGCGCGCCGTATCGACGGGAGCCGGCGTAGCACCACGGCGACGGCCCGATCACCGGCGGCACCTTTCCGGTACCATGTCGGCCCCCGGATCGAAACGCCCACCTGGCTCCGCGTGAGCAGGATCCGCTCCGGGATCGTGGTGGCCTTAGCTCAACTGGCAGAGCATCGGATTGTGGCTCCGAAGGTTACGGGTTCAAGCCCCGTAGGCCACCCCACTTCCCGTTCAAACCGTGCCCCTAAGCGGCATCAGTCGGCACCAAGATGCCGATCGGTGGATGTCACGGTGGATGTCAACCGCCGCGGTGGCTCTGCTCCACGTTGCCCGCGTGGGGGTAGGTCCACCGATGCTGCATGGGTCAGAGCCTCAGGGCAGATTGCCGAGTACCTGGGTCGCGGCGAGCACGAGCGCGGCGTCCGTCGCGCCTGTCCCGTTGAGGTACACCACGTCGAAGAAGATATTGCCGCGGCGCACGTAGATCCCGCCGGTGTTGACGCCGGGAGCGCGAGCGATCTGGGCCTCATCGCCGACGTTCGGCACGGTCACCACGGAGAACCCGTGCACCTCCGCCTCCGCGTTGGCGTACGCCTCCTGGGCCGATGTGTCACCGGAGGTGGCCAGGACCTGGAGCGTGATGCTGCTGGGCGGCGTCGGCGTCTGCCAGACGCATTCGATGAACCCGCCGTTGAGCACGTGGTTGACTCCGGCGGGGTAGGTGCTGGCGTTGATCGCCGAGACCTGGTCGCTGGTCAGCAGCGTGCACGCGTTGAATCCCGGGGGCAGGGACGCGAGAGCCGCGGAGCCGGACGGGCTCGGCACGGCGGTCGGGGTCGAGGTAGCTGTGGCCGTCGGGGTGGGCGAGGGCGCAGAGGCGGACGCGCCGCCGCCGGTCACCGGCGTACCGGTAGCGCCGGTCGTCGCGGTGCCGCCCGAGCAGGCGCCGAGGACGAAAGCCAGGGCCACCAGGGCGATGCTGGAACGGGACAGCGTCATCGGTCGGACCCTCTCTCTTGTTCGGCCGCCCGAGCCGCGGAGTCGAGCGCCGCCGATTGATACAGTAGCGCAGGCCCGTCGGCAGCACGGCCGCGGACAAAGCCGAGCTCCAGGCGATGGTCGACTCGCTCAAGATCACACCCTGACGCGAGCTGCCCGGCGACCAGAGGGTGGTGACAACGGGTCGCCACCCCCCGGGCCGTTCCGGGCTCTCGGCCGACGGGGGCTCGCGGCGGTCTCGCCCCCGGCTACGAGCCGCTCGGCGAGGCGCTTGGAGACACGCCCGCAGAGGTGCTCGGAGAGAGGCTCGGGGACAAAGGCGCCAGACGGATGGAGTCAAGGACCCCCTGGACCTCGGCCGCGGTCTGGCTTGGCGGCACCTGACTGTCGATCACGAGCCGCTGGCCGTTCACGTCGAGGATCCACACCCGATCGCTGCCACCAGGTGTCAGGTTGTTGACCGCGCCCAACGGCAGCTGCCAGAGGGCGTATCCATCTGGTCCCGGTGTGCATCCGGAGCCGCTGGCGGGCGCGGTCAGGGTGAGCTGCTTCCCCTGGTAGCCGCCCAGGGTGACGTCCGTGGGCGTCGTGGCCTGGAGGCCTGGCAGGTTCGCCAGAGCGGTCGCGAGGTCCGCAACCGCCGGCCCCGGCTGCTGGGTCTGGAGCCTGTCCGCCTGGCAGGGATCGGCATACAGGGCCGGCGAGATCGAGAAGGACACCTGGCCCTTCCCGTCGGGCCGGTCGAGGTTGACGAGGAAGGGACCCCCGATGTTCCCCTCCCAGCCGGCCGGGACCGTGAAGGTGACCTGTACCAGGAAGGGGTCCGCGGCGACGTAGGTGCCGGGCTGCAGCGAGCTCGGCGCGCTGCCTTGGGCCACCGTCGGTGCGGGAGTCGGCGATGCGCTGGGCGGCGCGGTGGTCGGCGAGGCGGTCGGCGAGGCGGGTGGCCCGCCGACGCCGCCGCCGTTCCTGCCCATGAGGTTGACGCCGACCAGGGCGATGAGGACCACGGCGGCGGCGGCCACCGCGATCCGGATCGGTGTGTTCATCTGTCGGAACCTCCGCGCCGGCCACCAGGCACGACGCTGTTTGGTCACGTGGATCTCGTCGAGGGCGGCCTGGAGCACGCGATCGGACAACTCGGCGGGCCCATCCTCGAGCCAGAGCCGTGCCGTACGGTCGAAGTCGTTCTCGGTCATGCCATCCGCTCCCGAGATGTCCGCGTGTCGATCCGGTCGTCGGCCTCGAGGGCCGCCCGGAGGCTGGTCGTCGCGTAATGGAGCCTCGATTTGACCGTCCCCAACGGAATGCCGAGTGTCTCGGCGATCTCGCTGAGTGGCCAGCCGAGGTAGTGGTGAAGCACGAAGACGGACCGTTGATCCGGCGGCAGGCGCCGGAATCCGCGGTCGAGCGCGTCGCGCGTCGCGACGCTCAGGGTCGTGTCCGGCGTCGCCGGCCCGTCGACCGGCAGCACACGGACGTTGACGGACCACCGTCGGGCCCGCTTCGCCTCGGCGTAGCAGGCGTGGACGAGGATCCGGTGGATCCAGGCTTCGAAGCGATCGACCTCACGGAGGTCCGGAAGCTCCCGCCAGGCCGTGATGAGGGTCTGCTGCACGGCGTCCTCGGCCCGACCGACGTCGCGCAGGATCCGATGCGCGACGGCGAAGAGCCGATCGGCCGAGCCACGGGCGATCGAGGCGAATGCCTCTTCGTCCCCGGACCGCGCCGCCTCGATGAGCGTCCGGTCCACCCTCTCGCTCCCTTTGTCCCCACGCCCTGAGCAGGCGTGTACCCATCATGAGTCGGGTGCGGGCCACAGGGTTCGATAATCGCCACCCGCGCCTGTCCAGCACCCGTCAACGGCCCTGCGCACCTCGATACGCTCCGTGGCACCGCCCGCTTCAGGCATGATCGCGGCGGTGATCCGCACCAGCGTTGCCCTGACCACCCTGCGAGAGGCCGTCGCGCATCGCGACATGCGTCGCCTGGTCGTGGCCTGGACGATCACGTTCACGGGCGACTGGACGCTCCTGGTCGCACTCCTGATCGTGGCTTACGAGGCCGGCGGCGTGACGGCGGTCGGCCTGCTGGGCGTCGTGCGGATGGCGCTCGCCCCGTTCGTCGGTCCGTTCGCGGCGGCCGCGCATCGCTATCCCCGGGAGCGCGTCCTGCTGGGGATCCATCTCGCCAAGGCTGCGGCCGCCGGTCTGATCGTCCTCGCGTTGGTCAGCCACGGCCACGTCGCGCTGATCTTCGCGGCGGCCGCGGCAGTCACCTCTGCGAGCGTCCTCGTGCGGCCGATCCACCTGTCGCTGCTGCCGGCGCTCGCGCGAACGCCCGGCGAGCTGGTGGTCGCGAATGTCGCCTCGGGCACGGGAGAGGGAGTGGGGACGCTCGTCGGCCCCGCCCTCGGCGGGCTGCTCGTCGTCGCCGCCGGACCCGCCACCACGTGCGCGATCGCGGCCGGCCTCTTCGTGCTTGCGGCCGCAGGCGTGGCCCGGATCCGGATCCCCGCGGTGGCCTCTGCCCAGCCGACCGCGGTGGGTGCACGCATCCCGGCCGCGGCAGGGCTTCGTGCGTTGCGGGAGCGACGAGGAGCGGCGGTCATCGTGGGCGGCTTCTTCGCGCAGACCCTCGTGCGTGGCCTGTGGATGACCCTCGGGGTGGCGGCCTCGATCGAGCTGCTCGGGCTCGGTCAGCCGGGCGTGGGGCTGCTCAACTCGGCGATCGGGTTGGGCGGACTTGTCGGTGGCCTGGCCGCGATCGCCCTGGTCGGCGGCCGCCGCTTGGGGCCGGCGTACTCGACGGCTCTCTGTGCCTGGGGACTGCCCATCGCGCTGGTCGCCGTGTGGCCGCAGCCCGGCCTGGCGCTGTGCCTGATGGTCGTGATCGGCATCAGCAACGCCACGCTTGACGTAGCCGGATTCACGCTGCTGCAGCGAACGGTCCCCAACCGCGACCGAGTGGCCGTGCTGGGCGTCTTCGAGGGCGCCGTCGGGCTGGGCGTCGTGACGGGCTCGATCCTGGCGCCGTTGCTGTACGCCGCGTTCGGGATCGGCGGCGCTCTCCTGATCACGGGAACGATCCTGCCGGTGGTCGCCGTCCTGACCTGGCCGCGCGTCAGCCGAATCGATCAGGAGACCGTCATCCATGAACCCGAGCTGCGCCTGCTCCGCTCGATCCCGATGTTCGTTCCCCTGCCGCTCACGGCGGTCGAGGACCTCGCGGCCCGGCTCGTGCCGGTCCGCTTCGCCGCCGGCGACGCGTTGATGCGGGAGGGAGAGTCCGGCGACCGGTTCCTGATCATCGCGGAAGGTGAGGTCGACGTCACCCAGGGCGGGCACCTCCTGCGGTCCTGCGGTCCCGGCGAGGGCGTCGGCGAGATCGCCCTGCTGCGTGCGACACCACGGACCGCAAGCGTGACCGCCCGCACGGCGGTGCTCGCCGAGGCGCTCAGCTCACGGGACTTCATCGCCGTGGTCTGCGGCTTCCCGTCGAGCGACGCTGTCGCTCAGGCCGTGGTCGCCGAGCGGCTGGCCCGCTCCGAGGTGGCCGATGGCGCGGCAGGATCGGAAGGGTGACCACAAGGGCAGGTTCGGAGAAGCCGCCGCAGGCGCGTGTCGCCTAGCATGGCGGTAGAAGGCACGCAGGCTCGCAGCGAGGATGACCAGCCATGAC
>DATHCS010000295.1:0-3986 GCA_035319405.1 Candidatus Dormiibacterota bacterium
GGCCGGACTCGCGGTCGTCTCGTTCGCCTGGGCTCGACCGGGGGAGCGGGAACGCTTCGTCCGGGCAGCCACCCGCGGCGGGCCGGTGGCCAGCGACCTGCCCGGCGACGGCGAGCTCGCCCTGCCGCCGCGATTGTGGGCGGCACGCCGGATCCTCCAGCAGGCGGAACGGGACCGCTACCGGTGCCTCGGTCGGGAGGCGGCCGAGGCCGCCACGGAAGCCCTGTCTCACGCTGCGCCGGACGACACCGAGCGCGACCTGGCGGCGAGCGCGGCGGCCGCCCTGTACCGCCGGGGCATCGATCCCGCGCTGGTGCTGGTCGGGGGAGAGCGGCGCGCGCTGCGCTACCGCCACCCCACGCCGACCGCCGAACCGCTCGGCGCCCGGGCGATGCTCGTGCTGTGCGGCCGCCGCCACGGCCTCTATGCCAACCTGACGCGGTTCGTGGCCTTCCGCCCGCCGACCGCCGAGGAGCGTCGACTGGCGCGGGCGGTGGCCGATGTCGAGGCCGCCGCGTTCGCCGCTTCGTCGCCGGATCGCACCCTGGGCGACGCCTTCGCCGCGATCGTGGCGGCATACGAGCTCGCCGGCCACGGCGGCGCGGAGCGGGAGCACCACCAGGGTGGGCTCAGCGGCTACCTCAGCCGCGAGGTGCTGGCCGTGCCCGGCAGCCGGGTCCGCCTCCAGCCGTGGGCCGCCCTGGCCTGGAACCCCAGCCTGCGGGGCGTGAAGGTCGAAGACACGGTCCTGGTCGCCGAGGCCGGACTGGAGGTGCTGACCTGCGATCCCGCCTGGCCCACCATGGACGTCGCCGGCCGGCCCCGGCCGGACGTCCTCGTGCGAGGCTGACCGGCTGGGCCCCGGGGTCGGGGTGCCCGGGGGCCGCGATCGCTCGAGGCGGGATCAGGCGCGCTCGGCCTGGCCGCCGTCCAGCCACCCGGCCCCCGCGACGGCACGGACCGGGAAGATCCGTGGCGTGAGGCCCATGCGGGACGGGTACGCGTCGAGGACGCGGGCGCGCAGGTCCGTGACCGCCTCGAGGGCGACCAGCGCGACCACACAGCCGCCGAAGCCGGCGCCGGTCATGCGCGCGGCGACCACCCCCGGCGTCGCGAGCGCGATCTCCACGAGCGCGTCGAGCTCCGCCGAACTCACCTCGTAGTCATCCCGCAACGAGGCGTGGCTGGCGGCCCACAGCCGACCCACCGCCGCCAGGTCGCCGGCCTCGAGCGCGGCCGCGCAGGCGAGCGTGCGGGCGTTCTCGCTGACGACGTGACGCGCTCGCCGGTAGACATCCTCGCCGAGCCGCTCGCGGGCCGCCTCGAGCATCGGCGGGTCGGCATCCCGCAGCGAGCGCACCTCCGGGTGCGTGGTCGCCAGGATGGCCACCGCCCGTTCGCACTGCTCACGCCGCACGTTGTAGCCCGACGCCTCCAGGCGCCGCGGCGAGCCCGAGTCGAGGACCACCAGGCCGTGGGTCGTCGCAGGCAGGGTGATCGAGCGCCAGTCGAGCGAGCGGCAGTCGAGCAGCAGCGCCCGATCCGGCTGGCCGAACGTTACGGCGAACTGGTCCATCAGCCCGCACCGCACGCCCACGTAGTCGTTCTCGGCCCGCTGGGCGAGTTGGGCGAGCGCCATCCGCCCGAGCCCGCCCCCGGGTGGGTCCGTGAGGGCCAGGGCGGCCGCCAGCTCGAGCGCCGCCGACGAGGAGAGGCCGGCCGAGATGGGGAGGCTCGCGCTGACGACCCCCCGAAGGCCGCGCACGGGCACGCCGGCCACCTGGAGCGCCTGGGCGGTCCCCGCGACGTAGTCGACCCAGCTGCCCCTGCGGGGCCCGATCGCATCGAGGTCGAAGCCGGCCCAGCCGCCGGCCTCGAGGCTGAACAGCTCGACGCGCCGGTCCGCGGCGGGCACGAACGCGATGCGGATCTCCAGGTCGATCGCCGCCGGCAGCACGAAGCCGAGGTTGTAGTCGGTGTGCTCGCCGATCAGGTTGACGCGTCCGGGCGCGCGCACGATGCGCACGGCGGACGGGTCCTCACGGGCCGCCGGCACCTCGGCGGCGAGGCGTGCCCGGAGGCCCGCCGCGGGCGATGGCGACGCTGCGCGACCCGGCACGCTCACGGGCGACGCCGATGGTCGTCGGGCCGCTCATCCCCCCTCGACACCAGATACGGCAGTGACTCCTGCTCGTGGGGCACCTCGATCGCGGCCAGCCGCTCCGCGGAGGCCTCGGGCAGCGTGTCGTTCAGGAACAGGCCGCTGGCCGTCTCGACCGAGGCGCGGACCTTGGTCAGCCGCTCGGAGCGATGCGGCGGCAGGAACTCGACCGCCAGGTGCCAGTCGTCGGCGCTGGCCGGCGCCTCCATGATCGTCATCATGTACGGCAGCTCGAAGCCGAACAGGCGGTCGTAGCGACGGGCCACGCCGCGCAGCGCCGCGGCGAGGGCATGTTGTTCCGCGGCGCGCAGGTCGCCCAAACGGCGCAGGCCGTGGCGGCGTGCCCGGACGTGCACCTCGTAGGGCCAGCGAGGAGCGAACGGCACGGCGACGACGAAGTGGTCGTTGGCGAAAACCGCCCGCTGGCGCGCGTCGCGCTCGGCGACGGCGCAGGTCACGCAGGCGCCGGAGGCCCGCCGGCCCTCGCCGAGCGCCCGGACGCGCGCCTCGATGAACGGCGGGAGGTGGTCCGTGGCGAAGGCCTGGCCGTGGGGGTGGCTGAGCGTCGCGCCGACCGCCTCGCCGTGGTTCTCGAAGGCCATCACGAAGGCATGCGCCGGGTCGGCCCACAGGTCGTCCGATCGATCCCGCCACACGGCGACCACGCGGGCCAGCTCCACGGGCTCGAGGTCGGCGAACGTCTCGTCATGGACCTCGGTGTAGAGCACGACCTCCGCACGTCCCAGTGCGGGGCCGAAGCCCGCGCCGTCGGGCGGCGCGGGCGGCAGGGCCACAAGGGCCGGGAAGCGGTTGTCGAAGACGGCGGCCTGGTAGGAGAAGGGCACCTCGGGCCCACCCGGGCAGAGCGGACAGGCGGCACCCGACGGGCCGGCCTCGTCGGCCGCATGCGGCCGCACGTTGCGCGCCGGGGAGATGGCGATCCAGGCGCCGCCCAGCGCGTCGAAGCGCCGGTGCAGGGCCGCCGGCTCCACCTTCGGCCAATCCGGACCAGGGCGGCCGCGCACCTCGCCGTACACGTGCAGATGGCGCCCCTCTGACGAGACGAAGGTCGTGCGGGGGAGGGGCACGAACCCTTCCGGACGCGCCGCCGCTCCGCTCGTCGTGGCCTCGCTCACCGGCCTCCCTCGGCTGCACGCCAGCCGCCGACGACGGCCCGGATCGGGCTGCCGGCACTGGCCCCCATATCATCCGCGGCCGTGGGCGCCCCCGCTGCGGGGCGGCGACGGTGACAGCGTGCGCGGTATCAGCGTGCCGGCACCGTGGCCGGGAGCGGGGCGACCGGGAACTCGACGATCGTGCGGGTCTGCTCGGGCGGCACGGTCGGCGCGCTCAGGTAGACCTCGCGGGGCGGCCCGGCGATGGCCAGCTCGTGCTCGCCGATCCAGGTCGTGATCGCCTCGTAGGCCGTTCCGATCGCATCGTAGGGGCCGACATGGAGCACTGTGGCGAAGGTGCCCGCCGGCAGCTCCCTGACCTCCCACCCGGGCGGCGGCTCGACCGGTCGCGCGATGGGCGCACAGACCTCGACGTCGAACGGCAGATCGCCCTCGGGCGCACCGTAGTAGATGACGAACGGCGGTCCGACGGTCGCCGCTCCGCGCGACCCCAGGTGGCCGTAGACCTCGCCGAACGCCGCTCCCAGGACGCCGCCGATCTGGGACAGCCTCACCGGGTAGCGTTTCGACACGACGAGCGTCGCCTCGCGCTGCCCGAGCTTGACCTCGTGACTCATCGGAGCCTCCTCTCTGACCCGTGGCCGCCCCGATGCTAGGCAGGGTCGAGGCGCGGCCGCCAGAGTCCTTCG
>DATHCS010000296.1:0-6287 GCA_035319405.1 Candidatus Dormiibacterota bacterium
GATGACGATGGCCGTCACGGCGGTCGTCTCGAAGCCCACCGCGGTGCCCGCGATGATGTTGGTGGCCGGACCCGTCTTGCTCGCTTCGGCGATGTCCTTGACCGGGCGGTGGCTACCCGCCGTGTAGTACTGGGTGATGTAGACGAAGGCCACGCTCGTGATGAGCCCGACCACGCCCGCCCCGAAGAACCACAGCCAGGGCGGGATGCCATTGGCGCCCGTGGCGGTGCCCGTCTGCATCATCGTGTTGGTCACGAAGAAGAGCGCCACGGCCGACAGCAGCGTGACCACCCAGTAGCCGCGGTTGAGGATGCCCATGGGGTCCTCGTCCTCGCGCCCGCGGATGAAGAAGATCGAGATGATCGTGGCCAGCAGGCCGAAGGCGCGGATCACGAGCGGAAAGAAGATCCACGCCTCGGGATGAGGCCAGCCCGCGGCCAGCGCGATGCCGTAGACCGCCACGCCCAGGATCATCGCCCCGATGTTCTCGGCAGCCGTGGACTCGAAGAGGTCCGCGCCGCGGCCGGCGCAGTCGCCCACGTTGTCGCCCACCAGATCGGCCACGACGGCGGCGTTGCGGGGATCGTCTTCGGGGATCCCCGCCTCGACCTTGCCCACCAGGTCCGAACCGACGTCCGCGGCCTTGGTGTAGATCCCGCCGCCGAGCTGGGCGAAGAGGGCCACGAACGAGGCCCCGAAGCCGTAGCCCACGATCAGGAAGGGCGCCCGGGCGGGATGGTCGAAGCCCCCGTACAGGAAGAACATGCCGTACACGCCGAGCAGGGAGAGGGCGACGACGAAGAAGCCCGACACGGCGCCCCCGCGCATCGCCGTCTGCACGGCGGCCACGAGGCTGTGCTGGGCAGCCGCCGCGGTGCGCACGTTCGAGCGGACGCTCACGTACATGCCCACGATGCCCGAGGCCATCGAGCAGGCCGCCCCGACCAGGAAGGCGACGCCGGTCATCAGCCCCAGCTGGAGGCCGAAGATCTCGGTGTCGGCGACCTGCTCGCCTTCGACGACCCCGATGACCGCGCCCACGATCACGGCCGTCACGACGGCCAGCACGGCGATCGTCGTGTACTGGCGGCGGATGAAGGCCACGGCGCCCTCGAAGATCGTGCCCGCCACGTCCTGCATGGCCGGCGTGCCCTGGTCGCGCGACAGCACGTCGCGCGCGAGGTAGAGAGCGAAGAGGACCGCGGCCAAGCCCGCGATCGGGATCATCCACTGGATCGCGGACGCGAGCTCCACGTTCGCTGTGCCTCCTGTAGGGCCACGCTGGGCCTGGGTGCCAGGCTCCCCTGGCTGGCGTGGTTCTGCCGCGCCGCCGGGCCGCGTACTCCTGGGGCCGCGGGCGCGCTGGCAGACAAGGAAAGAGCCCCCGCAGCCGGGGGCCTTCGACTGTCCGGCGCGGAGTGTAGCAACGGCGCCGCAGACGGGTCAAACGGGGAGGCCGACCTGGCCGCCCTCGGCTCGTGGTTCCGGGCCGCGCCGGCCCTGATCGGGAGGCCCCCCTATACTCCCCGTCTTGTGAATAGACGCCAGTTCGGCTGCCTCCTCGAGGTGATCGAAACCCTCGTCCTGACCATCATCATCTTCCTGGTCATCCAGAACTTCGTGGCCCAGCCCTACAAGGTCGAGCAGCAGAGCATGGAGCGCACCCTCGAGCCGGGGCAGTACGTGCTGGTGGACAAGCTCACGCCGCGCTTCCAGGACTACGGGCGGGGCGACATCATCGTCTTCTACCCGCCCGACCAGCCCCACGACGTGCCCTTCATCAAGCGCATCATCGGCCTGCCGGGCGACCGCATCGAGTTCCGCGACGGCGGCGTCTACGTCAACGGCGTGCGCCTCGAGGAGCCCTACGTCTACGACGACCAGCCGACCGAAGCCGGTGCCCTCGGTACAACGGTGATCGTGCCGCCCGACACCTACTTCGGCATGGGCGACCACCGTGCCGATTCGACCGACTCGCGCGTCTTCGGGCCGATCAACAAGGAGGACGTGGTCGGCCGCGCCTGGCTGCGCTACTGGCCGCTGACCGACCTGGCCATCCTCGCCACGCCGAACTACGCGGGCGTGCCGCCGGCCTCGGTCGCCGCGACCCTTCCGGGAGCCGAGGCGAACGGCCTCGCGGGCGCCGGCCTGGGGCTGATCGGCGCGGCCGGGGCGGCGGCCGTCGTGCGCGGTCGCCTCGGGGCGCGCGCGGCGTGAGGCTCGGCGGCCGATGAGCCTCGTCGCGCTCGCGGCCGCGCTTGTGGCGACGATCGGCGCGGCGTTCGCGGTGCGCACCACCGACGCGCGACTGGCGGCGCTCGCCACGTCCCTCTGCCTGCTCATGGCGCCCCTCGTGGCCGATCCCCTGCCCGACCCGCTCGTGCTGGCGATCCGCCTCGTGGCCGCGATCGTGGCGGGCTACCTGCTCCTGCTCCCGGTGCGTCGCGCTGCACCACTGCTGGGGGCGCTGCGCCTGGGCGGCACGGCCGAGGCGGGGTTCGTCGTCGCCGCATTCGCGGTCGGCCTGCTGGCCGGGCCTGTGGCCTCGCAGGCGCAGGGCCCAGCGACGGCACTGGCGGGCGGATTCGCGCTCCTGCTGGCAGGGCTCGACCTGCTGGCCTTCGTCGAGGACGGCGTGCGCCTCGGTACGGGTGCGACGCTGACGCTCAGCGGTGCGGCCCTCGTCCTGTCCGCCTTCGCCGGGACGCCGAGCAGTGCCTTCCAGGCCGGGCTGGGACTCCTCCTGGTGGCCGTCGCGGCGGCAGCGGCCTGGCTCGCGCTGCTGGCCATCGGCACGCGCGGTGAGCTGCGCTTCGGGGCACGGCACCGCGACCTGCGCGACGTGGGCTGAGGGCGCCCGGGGCGCGTGAGCCTGCTCCTCTTCCTGGTCCTCGCGCTGACGGGGGCGGTCGTGACGCTGGCCACTGCGCGCTGGCCGGCCGCGCGAGGGACGCTGGCGCTGCTGGCGAGCGCCGCGTGCGTCGTGGTCGCCTACCGCCTTGACGCGGGCACGGCCGTGCATCTCGGCGACGGCAGCCTCGTGGTCACGCACTACCTGCGTCTGTGGCTGCTGTGCGCCTCCGGGGCGATCCTGCTGCTCGTGCTGGCGGGGCTCCTGTTGAGCGGCCGCGAGCGCATCGCCCCGGCGGCGTTGCTGACGCTCGCCGCGAGCGCGGTCGGGCTGGCCGCCCCGGACCTGGCAGCCGGGCTGCTCGTGCTCTGCGGCGCGGCGGCGGTGGCCGGGCTGGTGGCGGCGGGGCGCGTCGCCGAGGGATCGCCCACCCTTCGCGTGGCCGTCGACGCGCTGCGAGTGACCGTCGTGTTCGCCGCGCTGGGACTGCTCGGCGTGGCGTGGGCCGTCGAGCCGGGCGTGTCGCTCGAACCGACCACCGTCACGGTGGCCTACCTGCTGGTGGCCGCCGCGCTCGCCCTGCGCGTCGGCTCGGTGCCGCTGCACCTGCCCGCCGCCCGCCTCGCCGTATCGGCGCCGCGCGGCGCCGTGCCGCTGCTGCTGGGCTGGCTGCCGGCAGCGGCCGCGGTGGTCCTGCTGGCCTGGTTCAGCGTCACGGTGCTGCCGCTGCAGCCCGACCTGGGCTGGTGGCCAGCGCTGCCGACGGCCCTCGCGCTCCTCACGCTCGCGGCGACGAGCATCGCCATCCTCGTGCAGGACGACCTGGGCCATGTCCTCGGCTACATGGCGATCCAGGGCGGCGCGTTCGCCCTGCTCACGATGGGCGCGCTGGACGCGGCCGCCGCCGTCGAGGCACGGACGTGGCTGCTCATCCTGCCGCTCACGCTGGCGGCCCTGGCGACGGTGGTGCTGCTCATCGAGCGCGCCTTCGGCAGCGGCCGGGCGGTCGAGCTGCGTGGCTGGATCCGCCGCGCGCCGGCCACGGCGGGCGCCCTCGTGCTGGCGCTCGTGGCGACCTACGGCCTGCCCGGAATGGCCCAGTTCACGGCCCGACAGCGCATCGCCGAGCTCGCGGCCGGACGTCCCCTTGGTCTCGTCGGCCTGCTCGCCGCCGCGCTCGCGCTGCTGGCCTGGGCGCGCGTCGCCTGGATCGGCCTGCAGCCCGTCGGGGCCATCGTCCACGAGGGCGCGGGGGAGCGGCCCGCCCTGCCCCCCGGTCCCGACCAGGCATCCGGGCCGGCCGGGGGACCCCCGCCGATCGCGCCGCGGCTGCTGGGGCTCCTCGCTCGGGGCCGCCTGGCCATCGAGCTCAACCGCGTCGGACTGGCCGCCCTCGTCGCGCTCGCCCTTGCCCTGCTGCCGGTCGCGCTCGGGATCGGCGCGGGCCACCTCGCCGATGCTGCCGCCGAGCCGATCCCCACGCCCATTGCCACGCCGAGCCCGAGCCCGAGCCCAAGCTCGAGTCCGAGCGCCAGCCCGTCCCCGTCGATCAGCCCGTCGGCCGAGCCGACCGCGGAGCCGACGGCCTCATCCGAGCCGACGCCATCGGGCTCTCCGGGGCCGTCCGTCGGCCCCAGTGAGACACCGAGCCCGTCGTCCGCGACACCGTCGCCGGTCGCTCCCTCGCCGCCCGGGCCGTCGACCAGTCCCAGCGTCGGTCCGTAGCCTGCGGTCCGCGGGCCGCGGCCCTCACTCGGGAGGAGCGAGCACCCAGCGATCGACCTCGCGCTCGTACGCCAGCAGCTCGTGCGGCGCGAACCACAGCTCCAGCTCGGCAGCGGCGGTGGCCGCGCTGTCCGAGGCGTGCACCAGGTTCTGGGCGGTCTCCAGCGCGAAGTCGCCACGGACCGTGCCCGGAGCGGCCTCCACGGGACGCGTCGCGCCGTTGATGGCGCGCACGACCGCGATGGCGTCCGGGCCCTCGAGCACGGCGGCCACCAGGGGCGCCGAGGTGATGAACGCGACGAGCCCGGCGAAGAAGGGCTTCTCCCGATGCACCGCGTAGTGGGCCTCGGCCAGCGTGCGGTCGACCTGCACGAGCTTGAGGCCCACGATCTTCAGCCCTCGATCCTCGTACCGCGAGAGGATGCGACCGACCAGGGCGCGCTGGACGCCGTCGGGCTTGATCAGCACCAGGGTGCGTTCGATCACGGTGCGTCCTCGTGTTCTGCCGGCGCGGTGAGGGCGCGTCGGGCTCGGTGGAATGCGGCCGCCGCCTCATGCTCTCGGCCGAGCAGTCGGAAAGCATCGCCGCGCACGAGGTGAAGCTGGGCGACGGTGGGGCCACGCTCCCCGACCCGGGCCAGGGCGCGATCGGCCAGCGACACGGCGAGCGGCGCGAGCGACGGCTCGGCCCGCACGAAGGCCGCAAGGCGGGCGGCAGCCAGGGCCAGCTCTCCGCGGGCGATGGCCGCCTCGACGCCGGCCGCATCGATCTTCTCGGCGGGCGTCGCGGACGGCGCGAACACGGTCACGGCCATGGCGCTCGGAACCGGCGCCGGCGCCGTCGCCGCTCCCGGGGACGCGCTCGTCGACATGGCGCCCTCTGCCCCACCCGACGCCGCGCTCGGCCACACCGCCGAACGCGGCCGACCGGCGAAGAGCGCCACCAGGATCGCCTCGTCGATGCCCGGTCGAGAGAGGAAGCGCGTCGCCAGCTGGCGGGCCTCGCGGGGGCGCCCCGTCGCGGCGAGCGCCTCCACCGCCACCACGTACGCGACGGGCGCCGTGCCGCCGTCGAGCAGGTGCGCCTGGGCCGCCTCGCCGGCGCCGGGCAGGTCGCCGGTACGCCAGCGCACCTCGGCCAGATCGGCCAGCGCCTCCCCGTCGAGCTCGCCGCGGCCGGCCATCGTCTCCAGCTCGGCGCGGGCGAGGGCGCGCGCCCCCGTGCGCACGTGGAGCCGTGCCAGGCGCGCCGCCGTGGAGCGGCCGCTGGCGGTCCCAGCGGAGCGCTCCGTTTCGCCCGTCGCCTCGCCCATGCCGCTGCCCAGCGCGAGCTGTCCGGGCGCCTCGGGCACCGCGCTCATGCCGGCAGCCTCAGTGCCTGCTCGAGGTCGGCGCCGGCACCGGCCGGGGCCACGACGGCGAGCGTCAGGGCCTCGTCGCAGAACAGCTCGCCCGCGACCCGCTGCACGTCGGCCGCCGTCACCGCCTCCAGCTCGGCGATCGCCTCGTCGAGCGTCAGCACGCGATCGTGCAGTGCCTCCTGCACGCCCAGCCACGACACGAGGTGGCGGCCCTCCTCCAGCCGCAGCTCGAGTCGGCCGCGGGCGAAGTTGCGCGCCTTCTCCAGCTCGGCCTGCGGGACCGCCTCGGCGCGCAGGCGGCCGAGCTCGGCCATGATCGCCGCGACCGCACGGCCCAGGTCGTCGGGATC
>DATHCS010000297.1:0-2124 GCA_035319405.1 Candidatus Dormiibacterota bacterium
ACCGGCTCGACGACGAGTTCCCCATCCGACTCACCACGGGACGCCGCCTCGACTCCTACAACACTGGCGTCCAGTCGGGCGGCTACCGATCGCCGCTGCGCCGCGGCGAGGCGCTCGAACTCTCGCCGGACGACCTGGCCACCTACGGCCTGGCCGAGGGCGAGGTCGTGCGCGTCCGGTCGCGGCGGGGACAGGTGGAGGTTCCCGTGCGCGCCGACGAGGGGTTGCGGCCCGGCCTGGCCTTCATGACCCTCCACTTCCAGGACGAGGTGGCCACCAACCTGCTGACGATCGACGCCACTGACCCGAAGTCGGGCACGGCCGAGTTCAAGGCCACGGCCATTCGCATCGAGAAGCTGGCGCCGATCCAGGTACGCTCCGGCCGACGCTCGCGGGAGGTGAAATGACCCGACAGATCATCGATACGTCCGACGCCCCCGGCGCGGCGGAGTACGGTCGATTCCCCTACAGCCAGGCGGTCAAGGCAGCGGGCCTGATCTTCGTATCCGGCCAAGGCCCCTTCGATCCGGCCAGCGGAGCCGTCGTCGGCGACACGATCCAGGAGCAGACCGCTCAGTGTCTGCGCAACATCGAGGCGATCCTGCTGGCCGCGGGAAGCTCGATCGGCAGGATCGTCAACGCTACCTTCATCTTGCGCGACCCCGAGGACTTCGCGGGCATGAACGAGGAGTGGCAGCGTTGGTTCGCCGTCGATCCCCCGGCACGCCAGGGCGCGAAGCATCCCCTGGACAACGAAGCGTTGCGCATATCGATCGCGGTGATCGCCGAGGCCTAACCAGCGCGGCTCGGCGGCACGCCTCGGGGCACCGAGCCGAACTTGCCGAGCCCCGTACACTCGGCAGCGTGAGTGACGCCGCGCCCACGGTCGACCTCGCGTCCCAGGCGCCGACCGCCGATACCGTCGCCGAGCGTGAGGCCGCACGCCAGGCGCCGGCGGCGATCGCCCCACGACCGTATCCGCCGAGCTGGCTGAACGTCCTGATCAGCTGGATCGAGCGGCTGCCGGGCCCGCCCTGGGTCGCCTTCCTGGCGATCGGCGCGATCACGATCGTGATCGCCAATGCCCAGGCGCCGCTGGCCGGACGGCCCATGGGCCTCGACCTCACCCAGACCTACTACGCCATCCTGTTCACGGGCATCCTGTGGCTGATCCACTACCTCGATCACGTGGCCCGCGAGGCACTGGACACCTTCCGACCCGCGATGGGGATCTCGGACGCGGACGCCGCCGACCTGCGGTACCGCCTGACGGTCGTGCCCGCGCGCGGCGCCGCGATCCTGTTCGTGGCGGCGATCCTGTGGACCATCGAGGCCTACCTGTTCCAGGCGGAGGCGGAAGGGATCGTCGGTCTCCCGCCGCTCGCCTTGATCGTGCGTGGCCCCTTCGAGACGCTGACCACCGCGATCATCCTGGTCACGCTGTACCACACGCTGCGCCAGCTGCGACTGGTGGGGCAAATCCATGCCATGGCCAAGCGCATCGACCTCTACCAGCCGGCCCCGCTGTACGCGTTCTCGACGCTCACGGCCCGCACCGGCATGGGCATCTTCCTGCTCCTGATCCCCTCGTTCGTCTTCGTTCCCGGCACCGCCTCAACCCTCGACTACCTGGTGATGGCGGGCTGGTTCCTGGGCCTCCTCGCGATCTCGTCGGCCGCCTTCGTGCTGCCCCTGCAAGGCATGCACGGGCGGATCGCGGCCGAGAAGCAGCATCTCGAGGCCGAGGTGGGCCGTCGCCTGACGGCCACCACCGCCACCCTCCATCACGCGGTCGACCAAGGTGACCTGTCGAGCGCCGACGGGCTCAACAAGACGCTCGCCAGCCTCATCGCGGAGCGGGAGCTGGTGCACAAGCTGCCCACCTGGCCGTGGCAGCCGGGAACGGTGGGCGCATTCGTCACCGCGATCCTGCTGCCCATCGGCCTGTGGCTCGCCACGCGCCTCCTGGAGCGAGTCGTCTGACGACCTGAGGCGGGCCAAGCGGCCCTCTCGCAACCTCTAGCGGCCACGCGCCCGAGCGTCGCCGCGCGTACACTCGGTGCCGATGGACCTGCACGTGCTGGCGCCACTGCCGAGTCCTGCCGAGCGGGCGGCCGTCGACGC
>DATHCS010000298.1:0-6058 GCA_035319405.1 Candidatus Dormiibacterota bacterium
AGCCGCAAGCGCGAGACGAGCCGCGCCGAGGCGCCCCAGCAGGTGGCCTCGGGGCTTCGGGCCGGCCGCGACAACCGCGACTTTCTGGCCGCTCTCGCGGCCGGCGCGCCGACCAGCGGCATGCCGGTCATGGAGGCGGCAGCGAGCTCGGAGCGGGTGCCCGAGAAGGTCGAGCGGGCGGAGAAGGCAGAGAAGGTCGAGGTGCCGCGCCGCCCCACGTACGAGACCGAGGACCTCGACATCCCCGCCTTCCTGCGCCGCAGCAAGTAGCCCCGAACCCTTCCTCCGCGTCCCCGCAGCCCGGCCGGCCCGAGCCGCTGGGGGCGCCACCGGACCCCGCGCTCGTGGCGGCCTTGGCGGCCGCGCGCACCTCCGTGCTCGATCGAGTCGCCGCCGCCGCGGTCCGCGCGCGACGGGATCCCGCCACCGTGGCCCTGCTGGCCGTCTCGAAGACCGTGCCGCCGGAGCGCCTCCGCGCAGCCGTCGCGGCGGGCCTTACCCTGCTGGGCGAGAACCGCGTGCAGGAGCTGGCCCAGAAGGCGCCGCTCGTGCCTGGCGCGACTTGGCACCTGGTGGGACACCTGCAGGGCAACAAGGCGCGCCGCGCCGTGGAGCTCTGCACCGCCGTCCACTCGGTCGACTCGGTGGGTCTGGCCGCCCGCCTCGACCGCCTGGTGGGCGAGGGGATGGGCCCCGTGCCGGGGCCGCTGTCGGTCTACCTCGAGGTCAACGTTGACGACGACCCGGCCAAGTCGGGCTTCCGGCCGCGGTCGCTGGCCGAGGCCCTGCCCGCCATCGCGGTCCTCCCGCGCCTGCGCCTGGAGGGCCTCATGACCATCGGCCGTCTCGGCGATTCCGCGGAGCCGGCCCGAGCGACCTTCGTGGCCCTGCGCCGCCTGAGCGACCGGCTGCGCACCGTCCAGCCGCGCCTGGGGGCGGGACTTTCGATGGGCATGAGCGACGACTTCGAGGTCGCGGTGGAGGAGGGCGCCACGATCGTCCGCGTGGGCCGTGCCCTCTTCGGCGAACGCCCCTCCCGGTGAGCGCCCGCTGCACCGTCCGCCTCTCGCCGCGGAGTGGCGCCGACCGCGTCGAGGGAGTCGGGCCCGCGGGCGAGCTGCTGGTCCGTGTCCGTGCGGCGCCGGTCGACCAGGCGGCCAACGGGGCCCTCCTTCGACTGCTGGCCGACGAGCTCGACCTGCCCGCCTCCGCCATCGAGCTGGTCAGCGGCGCCCGCGCCCGCCGCAAGGCGATCGTGGTGGTGGGCCGCTCGGCCAGCGACCTCGTCGCGCGCTGGCCGGGCCTCGCCGCGCGAGACGCGGGCTGAGGCGCCCCGCCGCTCAGAGCGGCGGTGGCTCCCCGGTCAGCTCGGGTGGCCAGGGCCGGGCGCGGGCGTCGGTGCCCCGCACGTAGCGGCCCGTCCCGAAGTGGAGCGCCTCGTCGTCCCCGATGCGGTACGGCTCGCGCTCCCAGGCCCGGTCGCGCTCCTGGATGGCCAGCCAGCCGTCGCGCTCGACGCGGTAGCGGTGCACCAGCTCGTGCATTCCGTCGGCCTCGAGGATCGTGAAGACGAGCCGCCCGTTGGGACGGAACTCGAGCGAGGCGCGGTACGCGGCGTCAGGCCGCGCCGGATCGGGGATCCAGATGCCGATGAGCCGAGCGTCGCGTTCCGTTCGAGCTCCCGGCACCGTCGTCCTCCCTGGGGCTGGACCCGCCTCGGGCCCCGGCGCTATCATCGCCCCCGCGCGGCCGGGCCGCGCGACGCGGCGGGCGATTGGCTCAGCTGGTTAGAGCGCACGGTTCACATCCGTGAGGTCACTGGTTCGAATCCAGTATCGCCCACCACCTTCCCTCCCCCCGGTACGAACCGTGCAGGACCACCCGGTACCCCTCGGTAGGTCCACAGCGCACCGCGACCGTGCAACCCTTTACGCACCGCGCGAGGTATCGGGCATGGCGATCGGTCTCGACGGCTATACCGCGGCGGGCGTCCTCCACGGCGCCATCGCCGCTCAGGGACGCCTCATCGACGTGCTCGAGGGCGGGCCCGCCGTGCCGCTGGAGTCGGGACGCCTGGTACTCCTGGACGGGAGCGCACCCCAGGACGTGGGCGGCTACGCGCTCTCCATGGACGATCTCTGCGTGGCCGTCGCTGCGCCCGACACGAGCGTCCCCGGCCACATGGCCTGGCACGGCCTGGAGCTCTCGGCCGGCCCGTGGCGGGTACAGGGGGAGATGCCGACCATGCCCGGCTTCGATCCGGGTCGCGCCCTCGCCCGACCGACCGGCACGTTCGTGCTCCTGCGCGACGTGCGCATCGGCTTGCCCGATCGCACCGACGCGCAGGACTTCCACCCGTACGCCTGGATCAACCGCTACGTCGTCGAGCGGGTCGAGGCCGACCTCGAGCTGACCGTCTTCTTCCCCGGCGCCGCCACCGAGCTCAAGGCCGCCGGCTCGGCCTGACCGCCCGCGTGCTCGTCTCGGCCATCCGCCGTACCATCGGGGTGTGAGCCGCGCCGCACCGACCCGGGCCGCACGCGTGCGGCCGCTGCTCCTCCTCGCCCTGCTGGCGGTCCTGTGCATGCAGGGCTGCTCGGACGCCGGTTCCGCCAATCCCGGGACGACCGCGTCGGGCGCGCAGGCCGGTCCGACCTTCTCTCGTTCCCCGCTTCCACGCGACCTCTGCGCGAACCTGGGCACCGACTGCACGCTCGAGGCCGGGCACTACCTGGCCCAGCTCTTCCAGCCCAACGTCTCGTTCGACCTGGGAGAGGGCTGGATCAACAACGTGTACAGCGCTCGCGCCATGCAGATCCTGCACGGCGAGACGAGCGGCCTCTCGTTCATCAGCGGCGAGCTGAAGCCGCGGCAGGGCAGCCTCGGCACGACCGCGCGCGACCTGCTCACCTACCTGGCCGGGCAGCCGGGCCTGACCGCCAAGCCGATCGAGACGATCACACTCGGGGGCCAGCCGGCGGTCGCCCTCGACGTGACCGTGGGGGCCGACCCCGTGGTGCTCTTCGACCGGCCGATCAGCAGCCAGCAGAGCGATCCCTTCGAGATCAGCCCCACCGAGCATGCGCGGTTCGTGGCCGCCGACGTCGGCGGCGAGCGGCTGCTGATCGTGATCGAGGCGCTGCCGCCGGTGGACCTGGCGACGTTCATGGCCGAGCAGGCGCAGCCGGTGCTCGACAGCCTTGCCTTCCCCGCCCCCGACGCCTCTTAGCGACCCGGCAGCAGCTGGCGCAGCACGAAGAGCACGTTGGCCGGGCGCTCCGCCAGCCGTCGCAGGTACCACGGATACCACGACTCGCCGTAGGCGATCAGGTCGCGCACGTGGTGGCCCTCGCGCGCCAGGCGTTCCTGGTCCGCCACCCGGATGCCGTAGAGCATGTGGAACTCGTAGCTGCCGCGGACCAGGGCCAGCCCCTCGGCCAGGTCGATGATGCGGGCGATGAGCGCCAGATCGTGCGTGGCGAACACCGCGCGCGGCGCCCCCGGGCCGCCGGCGCGCACGGCCTGCAGCAGGCGCGCGGACAGCGCCAGGAAGCTGAGGTCCACGTCGCGCTTGGCCGGGAAGGCCACCGCGCGCGGCTCCGCGTAGGCGCCCTTGACGAGGCGTACGCCCACGCCCAGTGGCAGCAGACGCTCCAGGTCCTCGGCGGTGCGGTACAGGTAGGCCTGCAGGCAGACGCCCACGTCCAGCCCCTCGGCGCGCAGGGCGCGCACGAGGGCCAGCGTGCGCTCGACGTAGGTGTGGTCCTCCATGTCGAGCCAGAGCATCCCGCCCGCCTCGGCCTGGGCGACGGCCAGCCGGCGGAGGTGACCGAGCGTCATCGCTTCGTCCAGGTCGAGGCCGAGCTGGGTCGGCTTGACCGACGCCTCGACCGGCAGGCCCTGGTCGTGTGCGGTGGCGATGACCTCCAGGTAGTGCGACGCGACCGCGTCGGCCTCGGCGGGCAGCGCGATGTTCTCCCCGAGGCGCGTGAGGACCGCCCCGACGCCCTCAGCCTGGAAACGCCGTGCGGCCGCGAGGGCGGCCGTGGCGTCCTCGCCGGGCATGAAGCGACGGGTGGCGCGGCGCACGAACCGCCAGCGGGGCACGTGCTGGCGCAACCACGCGTTGCGTGAGGCCCACAGGATGACGCCGCGAACGGGGCTCACCCGGCCCCCGCGCCGGCCAGGCGGCGCAGCACGGCAGGCAGGATGCCTCCCTGGCGGTAGTACTCGACCTCGATGGGGCCGTCGAGACGCGCGACGGCCCGCAGCGTGCGGGCGCTGCCGGCCGCGCTGGTGGCACGCACCGTGACCACCTGGCGTGGCCGGAGGCCTGGCTCCAGGCCCAGCACGTCGTAGGTCTCCTCCCCGGTCAGCCCATGGCCGGCCGCGTTCTCGCCGGCCAGGAACTGCAGTGGCAGCACGCCCATGCCCACCAGGTTGGAGCGGTGGATGCGCTCGTAGCTCTCGGCCAGCACGGCGCGCACGCCGAGCAGGGCCGGCCCCTTGGCCGCCCAGTCGCGCGAGGAGCCGGAGCCGTACTCGCGGCCGGCAAGCACGAGCAGCGGCACGCCCTCGTCGCGATAGCGCATCGCCGCGTCGTAGATGAAGAGCGCCTCGCCGGAGGGCTGGTGCGTCGTGTAGGGTCCTTCGCGTCCCCCGGCCAGCGCGTTGCGCAGGCGGATGTTGCCGAAGGTGCCCCGCATCATGACCTCGTGGTGCCCTCGCCGGGCGCCGTAGCTGTTGAATTCGAGCGGACTCACGCCGTGCTCCTGGAGCCAGATGCCGGCGGGGCTCCAGGGCGGGATCGAGCCGGCGGGCGAGATGTGGTCGGTCGTGACCGAGTCGCCGAGCACGGCCAGCACGCGGGCGCCGACCAGGTCGCCACGCGCCTCGGGCTCTCGGGCGATGCCCTCCAGGAAGGGCGGGAGGGCGAGGTAGGTCGAGGCGGGGTCCCAGGCGTAGCGGTCGCCGCTCGGGATGGGGAGGGCGCGCCAGACGGCGTCGCCGCTGAAGACCTGCCCGTAGATCTCGCGGAACAGGTCGGGCGAGATCGCCTCACCGATGACGGCCTGGATCTCGGCGGCGCCTGGCCACAGCTCGGCCAGCATGACCGGGCGTCCGTCACGGTCCGTGCCGAGCGGCTCGCGCGTGAGATCGATGTCCACGCGCCCGGCGAGCGCGAAGGCCACCACCAGCGGGGGGCTGGCCAGGTAGCTGGCGCGGGCGAGGGGGTGGATCCGTCCCTCGAAGTTCCGGTTGCCCGAGAGGACCGCCGCGACGACCAGGCCGTGTTGCTCGATCGCCCTGGCGATCGGCTCGTCGAGCGGCCCGGAGTTGCCGATGCAGGTCGTGCAGCCGT
Organism: Candidatus Dormiibacterota bacterium; assembly: GCA_035319405.1. Lineage (GTDB taxonomy): Bacteria > Chloroflexota > Limnocylindria > Limnocylindrales > CSP1-4 > DASPUH01. The sequence goes on from DATHCS010000298.1 coordinate 5,363, forward strand.
AGCCCACCAGCGCGAAGCCGAGCGCCTCCAGGGGGGCCATCAGCCCGGCGCCCTCGAGGTAGCGCGTCACCGCCCGCGAACCCGGGGCGAGGCTGGTCTTCACGGTCGGTGCGACGGTCAATCCGCGAGCCACCGCGTTACGCGCCAGGAGGCCCGCGCCTACCATCACGGTCGGGTTGGAGGTGTTGGTGCAGCTGGTGATGGCGGCGATGGCGACCGACCCGGTCGCCACGCGATGCGCCTGGCCGGCCAGCTCGACCTCGACCTCGCGGTAGCGCGACTCGACGACGGTCGGCGGGGCGGGTGCGGCACCCTCGGCGGCCAGCGCCGGCTGGGCCTGATCGATCGGCAACGCGGCCGGTCCACCACGATCCGGACCGGCTCCGTCGCGATCGCCGCGATCACGTCCTGCACGAACACCTCCAACCCGACCGTGATGGTCGGCGCCGGACTGCTCGCGCGGAACGCGGTCGCCCGCGGGCTGTCGGTTCCGCCAACGGTCAAGACGTCCCTCGCGCCCGGGTCGAAGGCGGTCACCGGCTATCTCGAGAGTGCCGGGCTGATGGCCCCGCTCGAGCGGCTCGGGTTCGCCCTGGCCGGCTACGGCTGCACGACCTGCATCGGCAACTCGGGGCCGCTCGACGAACCGATCGCGACGGCGGTCGAGGAGCACGACCTCGTCGTCGCCGCGGTCCT
>DATHCS010000299.1:0-3786 GCA_035319405.1 Candidatus Dormiibacterota bacterium
ACACCACCTTGCTGATGTCGACCGGGCTCACCTTCGGCACGATCGCCTCCCTGTTCGGGCTCAGCAACGGCTACATCGACCAGGCGCAGTACACGATCCTGGTGACCACGGTGATCCTGTCCGCGGTCGTGCCGACGCTCATCGCCACCACGTTCTTCGAGCCGCACATCCGGGGATTGGCGGAACAGGCCGAGGTCGAGGCCGCCGAGGAGATCGACGCCGGACCGTTGCCGCACCCACGTCCGTCATGAGCGCAACAAGCGCGCGGGTCCGGTGGCGCCGGGCTGCACCCCCCACCTGAGCGCTACCATGGCCGCCGTGGACGCCACCACGGACCCGGCGATCCGCGCGGTCGACCTGCGCAAGACGTTCGGCGCCATCCACGCGGTCGACGGCATCACCTTCGAGCTGCAGGCGGGGCGGATCTACGGCCTGCTCGGGCCGAACGGCTCGGGCAAGACCACGCTCATCCGCCTGCTGACCGGGCTGGCTCGCCCCAGCGGCGGCGAGGCCTGGGTCCTGGGGGTGCGCATGCCATCGCGGGCCAACCTGGCTCGCGTCGGCTACATGACCCAGAGCGATGGCATCTACGCCGAGCTGACGAGCCGCGAGAACGCCCGCTTCTTCGGGGCGCTCTACGGCGTGACGGACGCCGCCGCGGCGGACGAGGCGCTGGCGGTGGTGGACCTGGCCGACCGACGGGACGACCTCAGCGGCCAGCTGTCGGGCGGCCTCCGGCGGCGCCTCTCGCTGGCCTGTGCACTCGTGCATCGGCCGCCCGTGCTCTTCCTCGACGAGCCCACCGTGGGCGTCGACCCGGCGCTGCGGGTGCAGTTCTGGGAGCACTTCCGGCGCCTCGCCGCGGGCGGCACCACGATCGTCGTCTCGAGCCACGTGATGGACGAGGCCGACCGCTGCGACGAGCTGCTGTTCATGCGCGACGGCAAGGTCATCGCGCGTGGCAGCGGCGCGGAACTGCGCGCGCGGGCGGGCACGACCGACCTCGAGCAGGCCTTCCTCCGCTTCAGCGGTGACGCGGGCACGATCCCGGCCCAAACGGGGACGGCGGCCTCGTGAGCCGGCGGCGCGTCGTCGCCCTCTGGCGGCGGCTGGTCCAGGAGCTGCGCCGCGACCACCGCTCGATGGCCCTCCTCTTCGTGGCGCCCGTCGTGTTGACCGGCCTGCTGGCCTTCGTGCTCCGCGAGCAGCAGCCGGCCACCGTTGACGCGGTGATCGTGAACCAGGACGCCGGCCAGGCCGGTGCGAAAGTCGCGACGAGCCTCGCCAGCGGCATCGAGGCGGATGGCGGCAGCGCCACGTCCGGGGACAGCGAGGCCGTCGCGGAGGCGGCCCTCGTGGATGGGTCGGCAAGCGTCGTGGTTGTCATCCCGGCCGACTTCTCGACGGCCCTGGCGGGCGGCGGCCAACCGACCCTCACGGTGATCACCCTGGGCCTGGAGGCGAGCGCGGACGGGAGCCAGGTGGCGGGCGTCCAGAAGGCGCTTGCCGGCGCCCTCGCGAGCGCCCTGCCCAGTGGCGGCGCGCGCATCCCGACGATCAGCCACGGCACGATCTACGGTTCGGGCGAGAGCGACCTCGTGGACAACCTGGCGCCGGTCTACCTGGGCTTCTTCGCCTACTTCTTCGTCTACATCCTCACCGGCGTGAGCTTCCTGCGCGAACGCGTCGGGGGCACGCTGGAGCGGCTGCTGGCGACGCCCGTCGCACGGGGTGAGATCGTGCTCGGCTACAGCCTCGGCTTCGGCCTCTTCGCCACGCTCCAATGCGCGGTGCTGCTGGGCTGGACGCTCCTCGATCTCCAGGTGCCCGCGATCGGCCCCCTGCCGGCCTTCTCGTTCGGGCTCGCCGTGCCGGTGGCGGGCAGCCCGCTGCTGGCCTACCTGGTGGTCCTGCTGCTGGCGCTCGGCGCCGTGAGCCTGGGCATCCTGCTCTCGACCTTCGCTCGCACCGAGCTGCAGGTGATCCAGTTCATCCCGCTCGTCATCGTGCCCCAGGCGCTGCTGGCGGGCGTGCTCTTCCCGGTCAGCTCGCTGCCGGCGATCCTGCAGCCGATCTCGGCCATCCTGCCGCTGACCTATGCCGTGAACGGCCTGCGGGAGGTCATCATCGCCGGCGCCGACCTCTCGACGCGCGCCCTGCAGGTGGACCTGCTCGTGCTGGCCGGCTTCGCCGTCCTCTTCGCGGCGCTGGCGGGACTGACCATCCGTCGCGAGATCGCCTGAGCGCGGCCGACCCGCGATGGCCGAGTGGATCTACTTCATCCATCCTCCCCGCGACGACTTCGCGGCCACGATGACCGACGAGGAGCAGGCCGCCTGGGACGTCCACTTCGAGCGCTTCCAGCGCATGCTCAGGGAGGGCAGCATTATCCTGGTGGGCCCGACACTGGGCCAGCACAACACCGGCATCGCCATCTTCGAGGCGCCGGACGAGGCCGCTGCCGAAGCGGTCATGCGGTCCGATCCGGTCATCGCCGGAGGCTTCGCCCGGGGAGAGCTGCGCCCCTTCCGCGTCTCGCTGCTGCGGGGACGCGACTAGGCCACGCTCAGGGGCGACAGACCTTGCAGGGTCGGTAGCCCGCCGCCGCGGCGGCCTCGAGCGACCGGAACGGCACCTGGTGGCGCGTCATCACGCGACGTGCGTAGTGGCAGGTGGGCAGGCACACGATGTGGGTCGTGTCGCTGCCCATGTAGCGCAGTCCGTGCTGCGCCTCATGCTCGAGGGCGACGGGGTCGAGACCCTCGGCGGCGAGGACGGAACGCTTGACTGCGCTGCCCCAGGCGTACTGGCCGATCGTCCCGTCGCTGCGCACGACGCGATGGCAGGGGATCAGCAGCGGCACCGGGTTGTGGCCAAGGGCCGTCCCCACCGCGCGGACCGCCGCCGGATGGCCGATCTCGCGGGCCACCCAGCCGTACGGCCGGATCTCGCCACGCGGGATGCGCAGCGCCATGGCCAGGACGTCGGCCGAGAACGGGCTCAGGCCCCGAAGGTCGAACCGGACGCCCCGGCCGCGCCCATCCGTCAGGGCCCGCTCGAGCGAGGCGCGGACGCCCGCTTCCACGTGCCGCGCAGGCCGCAGGGGTCGCCCGAAGCGGCCGGCGAAGGACGCTTCGAAGGCATCCGCCGCGTCGGCCGTGAAGGCCGGGCCCGTGGCCGAGACGCCGCGGCCGTTGCGGGCCACGAAGACCGGACCGACCGGCGAGTCGGCCGTCAGGTACTCGTCCGCCAGGCCCACCCGGACGAGGACCGTTGGCGCGAGGTCGGGCGGCGCGGTCGGGCGCAGCAGGGCGGGATCGGGCATCGTGGCCAGGCCGGGAACGGGCTCGGTCATCGTCGGGACTCCTGTTCGTAGGCGGCGCGAAGCAGTGCCAGGCCGCGGTGGACGTGCACCTTCACGGTGTTGATCGGTCGATCGAGCGCCTCGGCGAGCTCGGCGTAGCTGAGGCCCTGCACGTGACGCAATTCGACGGCCAGTCGGTAGTGGCGGGGCAGGGCGGCGAGGCGCACCCCCCAGGCTCGGTCCGCCTCCTGGCGCAGCAGGGCGCCTTCAGGGGCCTCGAGCTGACTCACCGCTGCCGAGGCAGCCTCGAGGGGTGCCTCGGCCGGACGAGACGATTGCCCGCGGGCGCGGTTGTGGCAGACGTTGATGGTGATGCGGGCCAGCCAGGGCCGGAGCCGCAGGCTGCGGATGCGCTCCGGCGGATAGCCGGCCAGTGCGCGGTAGGCGCGCACGAAGGCGTCCTGGGCGAGGTCCTCGGCCGC
>DATHCS010000300.1:0-4644 GCA_035319405.1 Candidatus Dormiibacterota bacterium
GCCGGAGTCACGTGCTGCTCGGGCTCCGGGCATCGATGTGGTTGGCGTCGCGCTTTCGAGCGCGGGTCTCGTCGCCTTCATGTACGGGATCGTGGAAGCTGGCGATGTGGGCTGGTCCGACCCCAGCGCCATCGGGCCGGCCCTGATCGGCCTGGCGATCTTGGCGGCCTTCGTTGCCTGGGAATGGCGCCTCGAATCGCGGCCTGACGGTGAGCCGCTGGTCGATCTCTCGCTCTTCAGCTCGCGCAATTTCACCTGGGGGATCATCCTCACCGCACTCGGCGTGTTCGCGCTGTTCGGTGTCCTCTTCGCGCTGCCGCAGTACTTCCAGGCCATCCTCTTGACCGATCCGCAGGGTTCGGGCGTGCGCCTGCTCCCGGTCATCGGCGGGTTGATCATGGGCGCGGTCCCGGCCGACCGGATCGCCGGTCGAGTGGGCGCGAAAGTGACCGTGGCAGTCGGCTTCGTCGTGGTAGCCCTCGGGCTGGCCATCGGCACGGTTACGGCAGCCACGAGCGGAGACGGGTTCATCGCGACCTGGACGTTCGTGGCAGGCGTGGGGGCCGGCCTTGCCTTCGCGACCGCCGCATCGGCGGCCATCGTCGAGGTCCCTGCCGAGCGGAGCGGCGTGGCCTCCGCCCTGCTTCAGGCGGTCGTCAAGCTCGGGCCGGCCTTCGGCGCCACCATCCTCGGCAGCATCCTTAACGCCACCTACCAGGCGCATGTCGACGTTGCCAGCCTGCCCGATGCCCTCGCCGCCACCGCTCGCAGCAGCATCTTCGCGGCGCTCGCGGTGGCGGCGCAGCTCGGCGATCCAGGCCTTGCCGCCTCGGCCCAGGCGGCCTTCGTGACCGCGCTCGACGCCGCGGTGCGCGTCGCGGCTGCGGTCGCTGCCGGCGGAGCCGTCCTCGCGCTCATCTTCCTGCCGGCACGCCGGCGGGCAGGCGCTCCGGTCGCCGCCACCGAAGGGGAGCCGGCGGCCGCCGGTCGGACGTCGTGAGTGCGAGGGCCGCGTGGACCGGGTCGCGCACGGGCATCATGGCGAGCAGCAGGAGGTGACGGTGGCGACAACGGCCCCAGCACCCGCGCAGGCCGGCGGCCTGCGGCAACGCAAGAAGGCCCGGGCGCGGGCCGCGATCCAGGCCTGCGCGCTGCGCCTGTTCGCCGAGCGGGGGTACGACGAGACCTCCATCGAGGAGATCGCGGCGGCGGCCGAGATGTCGCCTTCGACCATCTACCGGTACTTCCCCACCAAGCCGGACCTCGTCATCTACGACGACCTGGACCAGTACCTCGTCCGGGCCTTCCAGACCCAGCCCGCGGACCGCTCCGCCGTCCAGGCCATGCGGGGTGCCCTGCGCGACGCCTTCGGGGCCCTGGCAGGCGAGGCGTTCGAGGTGCAGCGCGAACGCGAGCGGCTGATGCGCACCGTGCCCGAGCTGCGTGCGGCGATGCTCACCGAGCTGGTACGTGCGATGGAGATGTGCACCGACCTGATCGCTGCGCGCACCGGTCGGGCAGCCGATGACGAGGAGATCATCGCCCTTTCGGGAGCGGTCATGGGCGTGTCGATCGCGGCCTGGCTCCGGGAGGGTTTCCCGGGGGTCAAAGACCAGTACGTGAACCGGCTCGACCGCGCCCTGGCACGGCTGGAGGACGGGTTTCGATTGTAAGCAGCGTCAAGTCGGCGATCGATGCCGAGGAGCGCTCGTGCTCCCGGCGCGCATCGATGAAGGCGAACAGCCGCTCGCAGGCCGGGGCGGGTCGTCCGGCGCGTCGCAGGATCGTCCTGAGCTCGTCCGGCAGCTCCTTCATCTCCCCGGCTGCACCCTCGGCGGTCGCATCGGCCAGGCCCGCGACCGCGAGATGAGCCGATGGTCAGGACACCTGACCCGAGCTGTCGCGACCTTGGCCCTGCACGATGTAAAGGGTGTTCCCGTCGGGATCCCGCAGGCTGAACATCGGCGGGACCCCGGGCCACCGCAGGATATCGCCCACGTCGATGCCTCGTCCGTGCAGGGTCTCGTGGTCCGCCTCCGCGTCCGCGGTCGAGAGGCGGATCCCCGTGTCGACGCCGGGTTTCACCTCGCCGGGCGGGGCGAGCGCAATGGTGGTCGAGGCGCCCGCCGGTGCCACCTCGATCCAGCGCGAGCCGCCCCCGAGCGGCATGTCGCGGCGGACCTCGCAGCCGAGCGTCCCCACGTAGAAGGCGAGCGCCCGCTCTGGGTCGGCGACGGGGATCGCGACGGCCCCGATCGCGTGGATGTGCGTACCGCTCTCGTTCGATGCCATCGTGCCGGTCCTCCAGAGGAGCGCCCGCTGTCCTGGCGAGGGATCCGCTCCGTGACCTGAGTATCCCGCGGTGTGTCGTCAGGGCACGACCCCAAGGTCGAGGCTGGCGAGGCGCGCCGGGTCGGCGAGGACGTCGATCTCCCTGATCGCCGTGTCGCTGAAGGCGAAGCCCAGGACCGCGAACGGCCGGCCGTCGGCGAGGACGACGAAGCCCGGGGTGCCGTTGACGAGCGCGGAGACCGCACCGGGGGCGAGGTTCCGGAAGGCGGTCGCCTGGTGCGCCGCGGACGACGCACCCCGGATCACCCGCGATGGCCCGAGCGGACTCGCCGGGCCCGTGTCTGCCCGCACGATCACATCGGGATCGAGGATCCGCAGGAGCGCCTCGAAGTCGCCCTCGCGGGCGGCTGCCAGGAAGGCGCTGACGAGCTCGCGCTGCCGGGAGAGCGAGACGGGGCGAGGCGCCGCGGCTCCACGAACCCGCCGACGCGCCCGGCTGGCCAGCTGCCGCGCTGCGATGGGCGACCGGTCGATGATCCGGCCGATCTCGGCGAACGGCAGCCCGAAGGTGTCGTGGAGGACGAACGCCAAGCGCTCCGCGGGGGTGAGGGATTCGAGGACGACGAGCATCGCCAGGCCGACCGAATCGGCCAGCTCCGCCTCTCGCTCGGGGTCCACGCTGTCGATCGGCGTCACGACCGGGTCCGGCAGGTGGACGCCCATCGGCTCCTCGGGTCGGGATGCCCGCGACCGCAGCCGGTCGAGGGCGAGGCGGGCCACGATCGTCGTGAGCCAGCCGCCGATGTTCTCGACATCTCGGGTTTCGGCCCGACTCACCCGCAGCCAGGCGTCCTGCACGGTGTCTTCCGCCTCGCTCACGGAGCCGAGCATCCGGTAGGCCACGGCGCGCAGCCGGCGCCGGTGCTCTTCGAAGCGGGCAGCAAGCCATTCCGCATCGGCTCGATCGGGCTGAGCGAGGTCGGTCATCGGTCAGGGGCTCCGGTCACGTTCGTCGCGCAGGGTGCGTCAACAAGTTGACGAAGACAACCGATCGCACGTGACCGAGAGGATCCCGATGACCCAGGCTCGCATGACCCAGGCTCCCGCGCTCGTCCGCTACTCGAACCCGCTCGTCCGACGGCTCCTCCGGCTCGGCACGCCGATGGGCCCGAACACCCTCCTGACCGTGCGCGGCCGACGCAGCGGGACCCCGCGGTCGGCCCCGGTAGCGATCGCCGCCATCCAGGGTCGGTTGTTCGTCATCGGCGCCTACGGCGACGTCAACTGGGTCCGCAACCTCCGCGCCGCCGGCGACGCCGAGCTCCGTCTCCAGGGCGAGCAGGTCCACGTCGAAGCGCGCGAGCTCGACCCCGCCGCCGGCGAGGCGTTCTTCGGCACGACGCTTCCAGCGTTCGTCCGGGGGCTCCCGCTCCTCGGGCGGCTGTTCGTCCGCGTCCTCTTCGGCCTCGCCGCACCGGAGATCCTCCACGACCCCGCGCGGGCGGCCGCGATCCACCCGGTCTTCGAGCTCCGACACACGCCCTGAACGGCTGCCGGAGCACCGGCCACCGTCCTACTGGGCCAGTCGGGCGTACAGCCGGGAGGCGACCGCGAGGAGCCCCACGGTCCAGGCCACCAGGACCGCGATGTCGAGCGGCACGCCGTGGGCGGTCGGTCCGCCGGCGATCATCAGGGCACGGGTCGCGTCGACCTGGTACGTGAGCGGGTTGATGAGGGCGACCGCCTGCAGCCAGGTCGGCATCAGGGCGATCGGGTAGATCGCGCTGCTGGCGAAGAAGAGGGGCATCGTCAGCAGCTGGCCGATGCCCATGAACCGTTCGCGCGAGCGGACCAGGCAGGCGATGACGAGCGAGAACGTGGCGAAGAGGGCCGAACCGAGGACCGTCACGAACGCGACGCCGGCGATGGCCAGCGGTTGCAGGTCGAGCGCCACCCCGATGAGCGCAGCGACGACGTAGATGATGGCCGCCTGGACGAGCGCGCGGAGACCGCCCGCGAATGCCTTGCCGGTGACCAGCGAGGTCCGCGACGCGGGCGTCACGAGGTACTTGTGGACCACGCCCAGATCGCGTTCCCAGATCACGGCGATGCCGTAGAAGATCGCGCTGAACAGCGCGCTCTGGGCCAGGATGCCCGGCGCGAGGAAGTCGAGGTACGACATCGAGCCGGTCGGGATCGCCCGGGTCTGGGCGATCACCTGCCCGAAGACGACCAGCCACAGGATCGGCTGGACGGCGCGCGTCAGGAGCTCGACCGGGTCGTGGCGGAGCTTGCGCAGCTCCCCCTCGGCGATCGTCAGCGTGTCCGCCAGGAACCGCATGGGCCCCGGCG
>DATHCS010000301.1:0-2485 GCA_035319405.1 Candidatus Dormiibacterota bacterium
AGACCCCCAGCAGCAGGCCGGCCAGCGCCAGTCCGCCCAGTGCGGGCGACGGAGCGCCGTTGAGGCCCGGGATCCAGGCCTGCGCGAAGACCGGCATGAAGAGCATCCCGCCGGTCCAGGCCAGCAGCAGGACGAGGAAGAGGTAGCGGCCGTTGGGGCCGGTGATGGACCTGACCCAGCTCGTGTAGCGGCGGCTCGGCACGAGCTCGGCAGCGAACACGACGAGGATCACCAGGCTGGCCAGGATGATGGCACCGATGGCCGCCGTGACCACGATGATCACGCCCGCCTGGCTCGTCTGGGGCAGGAACGCGCCAAGGAAGCAGAAGATCATGGTGATGACGAACCCGAGGAGCACCAGGTTCTTCACCAGCTTCAGCATGGCCGCGAGTCTAGCAAAGGGGGACCCCGCCGGGTGGCGCGGGGCTGCGCTGCGGCGCTGCGCTCAGGCGCGCTTGCGGGCCTTCCAGATCTCCTCGCATGGCCATGCCTGCGCCCAGGCGAGGCTCATGTACGGGAAGCGCGTCGTCGATCCATCGGGCGGGTAGACCTCGATCAGGTCCTCGACCTCGAAGCCGCTCGCGCGCAAGAGGCGCACCCACGCGCCGGGACTGACGTGGAATTCGACGCCCGTCTCGCCCGGCCACTCGAAGCGGTGCATGCCCTGCTGTGGCCGCAGCAGGCGCTCGGTGGCGGGCTCCTGCTCGTCGTCCGGCGCGGTCAGGATCATGAGCGTCGAGTTGCCCAGGAAGATCAGCTCGCCGCCTGGCCGCAGGATCCGCGCCGCCTCGGGGATCCAGCGGTAGGGGTCACACCAGATGGCTGCCCCGTACTCGCTGATGGCGAGGTCGAAGCTCTCATCACGAAACGGCGTCGCCTCCGCATCGCCCAGGTGCAACGGGAAGTCCAGCCGGTGCTCCAGCTGCATGCGCCGTGCGGTGGCGAGCTGGGCGGGCGAGTTGTCGATGCCGACCGGGCGCGCGCCCCGCCGCGCCAGCCAGGCGGAGATGTAGGCCGTGCCACAGCCGAGCTCGATCGTGTCGAGGCCCGCCAGATCAGCCGGCAGCACGTGCAGCTGCGCTTCGGGCACGCCCCAGATGCCCCAGGTGGGCTCGACCTTCGCCCACTGCCGTTCGGCCGCCAGGGCGTACTCCGGGGCCAGGGCATCCCAGGCCTCGCGATTGCGCGCGACGTACTCCGGGTCGCCGGACCCGAAGTACTGATCGGAAGGGGTCACCGATCGAGTCTAGCCGGATCGGGTCATCCGCCGCCGCGAGGCCCTGCGCTACAATGGATGGCCCCATCCACTGTGCATAGATTTCATGCATCGAGGACCGGCGCGGTGAGCGACCAGCAGAACCAGGCGGCGGGCGAATCACTTCCGGCGGCAGCGCCGATGCCGTTCGTCAACCGGCGGGACCCGGCCCAGGCGCTGGGGCCCGACGGGCGCCCGGCGGTGAGTCGCCGTGCCCCCCAATGGGCGGACGTGCCGGACGAGCAGTGGCAGGACTGGCGCTGGCAGCTCAGCCATCGCGTCAACACGGTCGAGGAGATCGGCGCCATCCTCGAGCTGACCGACGAAGAGCGAGAGGGCCTCTCCGCGGACGACAAGTTCCGCGTCGACATCACGCCCTACTTCATCAGCCTCATCGATCCCCACGACCCGAACGATCCCATCCGGCGCCAGGTGATCCCTCTCGGCCGCGAGCAGCAGGCCTTCACGGCGATGATGGAGGACTCGCTCGCCGAGGACCGCCACTCGCCGGTCCCCGGCCTCGTGCATCGCTACCCCGACCGGGTCCTGATGCTGGTCACGACGCAATGTGCCAGCTACTGCCGCTACTGCACGCGCTCGCGCCTGGTGGGTGACGCGGCCCAGAACTTCAACCGCAAGGAGCACGAGGCGCAGCTCGAGTACCTGCGCCGCACACCCCAGGTGCGCGACGTGCTGATCTCGGGCGGTGACGGGCTGACCCTCGCGCCCAAGCTCTTCGAGTCGATCATCCGCGGGCTGCGCGAGATCCCCCACATCGAGATCGTGCGCATCGGGACGCGCGTGCCGGTCTTCCTGCCGCAGCGCGTGGACGACGAGCTGTGCGAGATGCTCGCCCGCTACCACCCGATCTGGATGAACCTCCACTTCAACCATCCCAAGGAGATCACGCCCGAGCTCTCGCGGGCGGTCGACAAGCTCACCCGCGCCGGCATCCCCATCGGCAACCAGTCGGTGCTCCTGGCGGGCATCAACGACTGCGTCAACGTGCAGCGGGCGCTGGTCCACAAGCTGGTCGAGAACCGCATCCGGCCCTACTACCTCTACCAGTGCGATCTGGTCGAGGGATCGGGCCACTTCCGCACCCCGGTGGGCAAGGGCATCGAGATCATGGAGGGGCTCCGGGGCCACACCAGCGGCTACGCCATCCCGACCTACGTCATCGACGCGCCCGGCGGCGGGGGCAAGATCCCGGTCATGCCCAACTACCTG
>DATHCS010000302.1:0-2390 GCA_035319405.1 Candidatus Dormiibacterota bacterium
GAGGATCCGGAGCGGCTCTTCCATCGTTACGCCGCCCGTCCGGCAGCCGGACGCTGGCTGCAGGCCCGCGCGCCGAGGTGGAGGGCGAACTCGGAGTCGAAGGTGCGGAGGGCGCTCCACAGGAGGCCCGCGACCCCATCCGGGTGGTGGCAGGCGCCTCGGCCGGCGAGCTCGGCCGCCCACGTCGCGAGGCGCTCCCCGTCGCCGTCCGAGCCGCGGCCCACCGCGATGCGCCCGGTCGCCTCGGCGATGGCTCGCAGGCCGAAGACACACGGGCCGCACTGTGCGGCGCTCTGGCCGGCCATGTAGTCCATTATCCGGGCGGTGGCCGCGACCCCGCACGCGCCGTGCTCGAGGAAGGAGACCACGCCGCAGCCGAGGCTCCGGCCGCTCGCTCGCAGCTGCAGCGGATCCAGGGCCGTGTCCCAGGCCGCGTCAGCGGGCAGCCAGCCGCCGAAGTAGCCGCCCAGCAGCACGGCCTGGGCGGCGCCGCGCCGCAGGCCACTGCGCGTGGCGAGCTCGGCGATCGTCAGGCCCAGCTCGACCTCGTGGACCCCGGCTCCCGGCGCCCCGCTGACCGTGACCAGGCCCGTCCCCCGCGCCTCACCGCGGCCGGGCTCGCGGTACCAGGCCGGGCCGTAACGCGCGATGAGCGCCGCAGCGGCAAGGCTCTCCACGTTCTGCACGAGCGTCGGCTGGCCGTGCACGCCGCGCTCGAAGGGCCGCCGCGGCAGGGAGGTCGGGCGGGCGTCGGCGTCGTTGACGTAGTGCACGGCGGCCGTCTCCTCGCCGGCCACGTAGCGGTCCGGGGCGCTGACCAGGCGCAGCGGCAGCCGCGCTGGACCGCGCTCGCCGGTGGCTCGCCGCAGGGCGGCCTGTGCCGCCCGGTGAGCGCCCCCCACGTAGAGCACGATCTCGTCGGCGCCGACCGCCTGCGCGGCGAGCAGGGCGCCGTCGAGCACGAGGTGCGGCCGCAGCTCCATGAGCGCCCGATCCTTCGCGCTCAGCGGCTCGCCCTCCGCCCCGTTGGCGAGCACGACCGCGTGACCCTCAGAACGCTCCGCCACCGAGCGCCACTTGCGGCCGACGGGGAAGCCCGCGCCACCCCGGCCGAGAAGCCCGCTGGCCTCGATCTGCGCGGTGAGCTCGGCCGGATCGGCGGGTCGCGGGAGTGGGCCGAGCCGTCCCAGGTGCTCGCGGTACGGCTCCGGCCCCACGGCCGCGGCAGGTCCGCCGAGCAGTCGCAGGGTGGGGTGCTCCGCGGGCATCTCAGGCCCCTCGCCCAGTCTCGACAATGGCGCGCCGGTGGACGACCTCGGTGAGCTCGGCGTGGGACGAGCGCAGCCCGGCCAGCCGCCAGGCCACCGCACCCGCCACGAGGGCGATACATCCCACGTCGAGGGCCAGCATCCACGGCGCCGTGGCGTCGGTGCCGGCCCCGACGCCGTGCAGCAGGGCGAGCGGCCAGCACGCGTAGGCCAGCCAGTGGATGGCCCGCCAGGCTCGCGCGCCGAGGCGAGCCCGCAGCAGGCTCGAGAGCACCAGCGCCAGGAAGAGGTCAAGCGCGATCACGCCCAGTCCGACCCACAGCGGGCGATACGACGAGGCGAAGGGGATGGCCGCCGCCACGAGGCCGAGCGAGGCGAATGGATCGAGCACCGCTGAGGCGATGTGGACGCCCAGGAAGGCTACCGACAGGAGGGCGAGGTTGCGGTGGAGGCCGGCGGTCAGGAAGCGCGGCCAGGCCGGGCGCTGGAAGCGCACCGCGGTCAGCACGCCGAGCCCGACGACGGCCGTCAGGAGCAGCAGCGAGACGATGCCTGCGCCGCGGGTCGCGAACCACAGGATCTGGTCGTTCATGGCCTCCAGTCTCCTCCCGCCCGCCTTTCGAACGGGTTACGAGCCAACGCAGCGTGAAGGTCCTGCGATCGCAGGCCGACGGACCCGACGACCGGAACGGCGGCTCGTGGCGAGCCGCCGTTCGAGGATGCTGCGTATTCGGTTCCCGGGGTGGTGGACCGGGCGCTGGTTCGCCCTTGCTATCTCATGGCGGGAGCCTCCGTGGCGAGGTGGCGGGACGGAACCGGTGCAGCCGGGACGCGGTGGGCGACCGAGGAGGTCCGGGTCGGCGCTGGCGCCGCGCGGCCATGGAGATGTGCAGCGGCGGGCACCGGCCAGGCGCCGACGCGCCGCACCGCCCCTGACGTGGAGACCAGGCGGGCCGCGAGGCCGGTGGCCTCGAGCCAGGCCGGCGCGTCGGCGCCGCGCACGATGGCGGCGGTCGCGGCGATGTTGGCGTCGACACACGAGGCGGCAAGCACCGAGGCCGTTCGCCAAGGACTGAGCGCTGGCAGGCCGGTGCCGGGATCGAGCAGGTGATGGAGCGTCAC
>DATHCS010000303.1:0-3152 GCA_035319405.1 Candidatus Dormiibacterota bacterium
GCCTGGAGCCCCGACGGGCGGCGCCTCTGCGTCGTGTCGGCCGCCGTGCGGGCCGAGGAGCCGCCCTCGCGACGCCGGCCCGAGGATCCGCCCGAGCCCGACCTGCGCTCGATCGACCGGCTCTACTACATGCTCAACGGCGCCGGCTTCACCTACGATCGCCCCGGCAACCTCTGGCGCGTCGACGTGGCCAGCGGCGAGGTCCTGCGCCTCACGAGCGGGCCGGCCGACGACGGTCAACCGGCCTGGAGCCCCGACGGACGGCGCATCGCCTTCGTCTCGGCTCGCCACCCGTTCGCCGACCTGGACTACCGCACCGACGTCTTCGTCGTTCCGGCCGCGGGGGGTTCGCCGGTCCGCATCACGGGCGGCCGCGGCGAGCGCACGTTCTACGAACCGCGCTGGAGCCCCGACGGGACCTGGCTGGCGGTCAAGGGCACTCGCCCGCAGCGGCCTGGAGCCCGCACGGACCTGTGGCGCTTCCGGCCGCGCGCCGACGACCTCGGGGAGAACCTGACCGGGGAGTCCGACCTCTTCGTGGACGCGATCATGAACTCGGACCTCACCGGCGGGACCCTCTCCGCGGCGCACTGGAGCGCCGACGGCCTCCGCATCACCTTCTCCGCGCCCATCGAGGGGTCGTACGAGCTGTGGCGGGTGGAGGTCGGCGCGCGCCGCATCGAGCGCCTGACCGAGGGTCACCACTGGTTCGCGATGGCCGACCAGGTCCCGCTGGCGAACGGCGGGGCGCGCATCGCCGCGGCCCGCGTGAGCGGCACCGAGCCGTTCGACATCGTGACCCTGGACCTGCCCGCCGGCCCCGTCCGCGGTGAGCGGCCGGCGACGCGCCGCCTGACCGACCTGATGGGGAGTGCCTGGCGCGGGGTGCGGCTGAGCGTGCCCCAGGAGCGCTGGCACGAGGTCGACGGCCGTCGCGTCCAGGGCTGGTTCCTGCCCGCGGCGGGGAGCCGCGCCGGTCGCCCCGCGCCGCTGGTGGTGGAGATCCACGGCGGCCCGCAGACGGTCTACGGCTGGTCCTTGATGTGGGAGTGGCAGTGCCTGGCCGCGGCGGGCATCAGCGTCTACGCGTGCAACCCGCGCGGCAGCCAGGGTTACGGCGAGGCGTTCTGTGCCGCCAACTTCGGCGACTGGGGCACGGGCCCCATGGCCGACGTGATGGGCGGCGTGGACGCCCTCATCGCCGACCGACTGGCCGACTCGGCGCGCCTCGGCGTCACCGGTGGCTCGTACGGCGGCTACCTCACGAGCTGGATCGTGGGCCACACGGATCGCTTCGCCGCGGCGGTGACCTGCCGTTCGGTCAACGACATGACCTCGCAGATGCTGTCCGGCGACATCGCGGGGCCGCAGTTCGGCCGCCTCGAATACGGCAAGAGCCCCTGGGAGGACCCCGAGCTCTACCACCGCGAGTCGCCGCTCAGCTACGCCACGCAGATCCGCACCCCGCTGCTGATCCAGCACTCGGAGCGCGATCTGCGCACGACCATCACCCAGGCGGAGGAGCTGTTCACGGTGCTGCGTGCGCTCAAGCGGCCGGTGCGACTGCTGCGCGTGCCCGAAGAGAGCCACGATCTCACGCGCTCCGGTACGCCGTTCCGGCGCGTGGCCAACCTCGAGACGATCGTCGACTGGTTCCGCCACTTCCTCGTCGAGGGGCGACGGACGCTTCCGCCCGCCACGCGGCCACGCCGCGCCCGCCGAGCGGCCTGAGACGCCGCTGGAGGCGCGCCTCAGCGCGGCAGACCGTCCATCCAGCCGCGTAGGGGCTCCAGACCTGCCCGTTCGAGGTAGTGCCGCCGCTGGCGACCCTCGCTCATCGTGCGCACGAGCCCGCATGCTCGCAGCACCTCGAGGTGCTTCATCACGGCGAACCGGCTGAGTTGCGGGGCCACAGCCGCCAGCTGGCCCGTCGTAAGGCCCGGTCGGTCCAGGAGCTGCTCGATCAGCGACCGGCGGGTCCGATCGGCAAGCGCGTGTGCCAGCCGATCCAGCTCACGGTCCGCCTTCTCCATCGTGACTGAATGGTCACATGAATCGAGGCGATCGACAAGTGCGGGGCGCTGGAAGGGCACTGCCGCGATGTACCATGGCGTCATGAGCACGACCGTCGAGCACCTTGCCCGCGAGCGCTCTGAGAGCGAGGCCCGTGCCCTCGTCCAGGCCTGGGATGGCCGCCCCGGGGGCCTCGTGGGCCTGCTGGGACGGGTCGGTGGCGTTGACCAGGTGGCCGTGCAGGAGCGCGTCGGCGCGCTGGCCAAGCGGTCGATCAAGCGGGAAAGCAAGGTGTGGGCGCTCGAGCTGGCGATCCGCATGATCGACCTGACGACGCTCGAGGGAAAGGACACGCCCGGCAAGGTCCATGCGCTCTGCCAGAAGGCGATCCGTCCGGATCCGGGCGACCCGAGCATTCCCAGCGTGGCGGCCATCTGCGTCTATCCGGCGCGCATCGCCGACGCGCGCCAGGCCCTCGCCGGCAGCACCGTGCGGGTCGCCAGCGTGGCCACCGGCTTCCCGTCCGGGCAGACCTACCTCGACGTCAAGCTCGCCGAAACGCGCCAGGCGGCCGAAGCCGGTGCAGACGAGATCGACATGGTCATCGACCGGGGGGCCTTCCTGGCCGGCGACTTCGGCACCGTCTTCGATGAGATCGTGGCCGTGAAGGCGGCCTGCGGCGTCGCGCACCTCAAGGTCATCCTCGAGACGGGCGAGCTGGAGACGCTCGATAACGTGCGTCGCGCGAGCATCCTGGCGATGGCCGCGGGGGCGGACTTCATCAAGACCTCCACGGGCAAGGTGACCCCCGCCGCCACGCTGCCGGTCACGCTGGTGATGCTCGAGGCGATCCGGGATTTCGAGCGCCAGACCGGACGTGCCGTGGGCATGAAGCCGGCCGGTGGGATCCGCACGGCCAAGGAGGCCGTGGCGTACCTCGTGGTGCTGTACGAGACGCTCGGCCCTCGCTGGATGACGCCCGAGCGGTTCCGCTTCGGCGCGAGCTCCCTGCTCAACGACCTGCTGATGCAGATCCACAAGGAGCGCACGGGCCGCTACCAGGGCGGCGACTACTTCACGATCGACTGAGGGGGCCGTCGGCGGGCGCCGGGCCGCGGTCGCCTGGGGCCGGGCCGCGG
>DATHCS010000304.1:0-5306 GCA_035319405.1 Candidatus Dormiibacterota bacterium
CACACGACGTGCGCACGCTCGTCGGCCACGAGCCACCGCTCGCTTCGATCCTGCCCGACCGCAACGATGCGCTCGCGGC
This sequence comes from Candidatus Dormiibacterota bacterium, assembly GCA_035319405.1. GTDB lineage: Bacteria > Chloroflexota > Limnocylindria > Limnocylindrales > CSP1-4 > DASPUH01. The sequence goes on from DATHCS010000304.1 coordinate 80, forward strand.
CTGCCGCGCGATCCACGAGACGTATCTGCGGAGCGGCCAGGGTGCCGGCATGGCGCACTTCATCGCCGTGATCAGCCATCAGGGCCCGTTCACGGCGGAGATCGCCGGCCGGCCTGCACCCGATCCGGCCATGTTCGGCCTGCCGACCGGCGACGACGGCTCACGCACGGACCCGCTGCTCGGCCAGAACATGATGAGCTGCACCACCTACGAGCCCGACTTCGAGGCCCTTCAGGCAGCGCCGACCCGGATCGTGCTGGCCGCCGGAACGGAGTCGGCGGGGCAGCTGGCGAATCGCGCGGCCTTCGCTGCGGCCAAGCGGCTCGGCAGCGAGCCGGCGATCTTCCCGAGCGGTCACGGCGGATTCCTCGGCGGCGAGTACGGGCAGACCGGCGAACCCGACGCGTTCGCGGCGAAGCTGCGCCAGGTGCTGGCCGGGGGCTGAGCGACAGGAGGATCAGAGATGACCTCGCCGACCACGGACTCGTTCGCCGATCTCGCATCGATCCTCGAGGGTCGGTTGATCGCGCCTGGCGACGATGCGTACGACGCGACCCGCCGGGTATTCCTCGGCGACGTCGATGCGCGGCCGGCCGCCATCGCGCGGGTGGCCAACGCCCGCGATGTGGCGAGGGTGGTCGACTTCGCCCGTACCAGCGGCGTCGAGCTGGCCGTGCGGGCCGGTGGCCACAGCAACGCCGGTCAGGGCACGTCCGACGGCGGTCTCGTGCTCGATGTCAGGGACCTCAACGGGATCAACCTCGATCCGGAGGGGGGGACGGCCTGGATCGACGCTGGGCTGACCGCCCTGGAGGTCACCACCGCCACGGTCGCTCACGGGCTGGCCGTCGGGTTCGGGGACACCGGCTCGGTCGGTATCGCCGGACTGACCCTGGGGGGCGGCATCGGCTACCTGACGCGCAAGCACGGCCTGACGATCGATTCCCTGCTCGCCGCCGAGATCGTCACCGCAGACAGCGAGCTTCACCTGGTCGATGCCACCAACGACCCGGACCTCTTCTGGGCGATCCGCGGCGGAGGCGGCAACTTTGGCGTCGCAACTCGCTTCCGTTACCGGCTCCACGACGTGCGCAGCGTCGTCGGCGGGATGCTGGTGCTGCCCGCAACAGCGGACACGATCACCGGCTTCATCGACGCGGCCGAGGCGTCCCCGGAGGAGCTATCGGCGATCGCCAACGTCATGCCCGCGCCGCCGATGCCGTTCCTACCGCCCGACCAGGTCGGCAGGCTCGTGATCCTCGCGCTCATCGTCCACGTCGGGGACAGCGAGGGGGGCCAGCGCGCCATGGCGCCGTTTCGTGCGCTGACGACGCCGCTGGCCGACCTGCTCCGTCCGATGGGCTACCAGGAGATCTACCCGCCCGAGGATCCCGATTACCGGCCGCGGGCGATCCAGCACACGCTCTTCCTCGACCACGTCGACCGGGCCACGGCGACTACCATCATCGACTTCCTCGAAGCATCGGATGCCTCGCTGCGAGCCACCCAGCTCCGCGTGCTCGGCGGGGCGATGGCGCGGGTGCCCGTGGACGCCACGGCATTCGCCCATCGGTCGCGCCGCGTGCTGGCCGTGCTCGTGAACTTCTACGACGGCACGCCGGAGGATCGGGCGCGCCGCCAGCGCTGGGTCGACGACTTCGCCGCCGCGGTCGACCAGCGCATCGTAGGCGCGTACGTCAACTTCCTCGGCGATGAGGGCGCGGGCCGGGTCAGGGCGGCCTATCCCGGGCCGACGTGGGACCGGCTGGTCGAGGTCAAGCGGCGCTACGACCCGGCGAACCTCTTCCGTCGCAACCAGAACATCGCGCCGGACGGCGGCTCGGAGCCACCGTCGTCGGGCAGCGCCGGGTCCCACGGGGGCGCGACATGGGCCGGCTGATCTACTGCCTGAACGTCTCCCTCGACGGGTTCGTCGCCACACCGAGCCATGGCCTGGAGTGGACCGTGGTGGACGACGAGCTGCACACCTGGTTCAACGACCACGCACGCGCGATCCAGGCCTCGCTGTACGGCCGACGCCTGTACGAGGTCATGGCCGCGTACTGGCCGACCGGCGAGGACGACCCCTCGGCGACCGACGCGATGCGCGAGTTCGCCCACATCTGGAACCGAACGCCCAGGATCGTCTTCTCGACCAGCCTCGAGCGCGTCGAGCACAACAGTCGCCTCGTGCGGGGCGACGTGTCGACCGTGCTGGCCGAGCTGCGCCACGAGTTCGACGGCGACCTGGAAGTCGGGGGGCCGAACCTCGCCGGCCAGTTCGTGCGCCACGGCCTCGTCGACGAGTACCGCCTGATCGTCCATCCCGTGGCGCTGGGGGCAGGCATCCCGTTCTGGCCGCAGCTCGATGCGCCGCTGCGGTTGCGGCCCGTCGAGAAGCGGACGTTCGCCTCGGGCGTCGAGCTCAGGTCCTACGTCCCGGCGTAGGGGCGACCGGCCCAGCGCAGGATGCGAAGCCCGCGCAGCGTGATCCAGCGGCTCGGTCGACCGATGGACTCGCCGAGATCGACCTGCAGGCGGTCGTGGTAGGTCGCATCGAGTGGCCAGCGGCCCGCCGCGTCGCGCTTCGACTCGACGATCTCGAGCGCCTCGCCCATGCGCTCGTCCGGCCCGGGCGTCGCCATGCGGAAGTAGTCGAGGACCCGCACGACGTCGTAGTTCCACGAGTAGGGGAACCCGGCCTCCAGCCAGCGCCGCTGCGGGATCGTGCCGTCCGACAGGCGATGCAGCAACCGTCGCTCGAGCAAGTACGCCTCGCCGCGTTCACGGGCGGAGCGCACCTCGCCGGTCGCCCCTGACCCACGCTCGTACTCGAGCAGGCCCTCGAGGACGTTGATGGTGGTGTCGAACGAACCACGGGTCGAACCGTTCTCCTGCTCGCAGTTCCAGCCGCCGTCGGCCATCTGCTCGGTCAGCAGCCGCTCCACGATGCCCCGTACGTCCTGGCCGAAGTACGTCCCGATCGCGACCACCCGACCGTTGATGCAGGGCTCGACCTCGCCCTCCCAGAAGCGCAGGCTCGGGTCGTAGTCCCAGCGGGCGGCCTCGTGGACCGGCGCGATGGCCCGTCGCGCCTCGGCGCTCGTCGGGTCCAGACCGAGCACGTAGAGCAGGTGGAGCGTGTCGAACGTGCCGATGCCGCGAGGGAAGAAGGTGCCACCGCCCCACCGCCCGTCGGAGCCCTGCGACGCGAGGATCCGCGCGCCCCAGCCTTCACGCGCGATCCGCCCACGCTCGGCCGCCACCTCATCGGCGGGTGCGTCGGCGAGGTCACGCAGGACCTGCCAGCGGATGGATGGGTCGGAGTCGAGCAGCCAGTCGATGAGCGCTCGGTCGGTGTCGTTCACCCGCCCATGCTAGTGGGGGCGGGTCAGGCCCGGTGGGCTCGCAGCATCCAGCGCTGTTTCTCGAGGCCCCTCAGGATCTCGATCAGCACGTCCTGGCTCGCGATGTCCTGGTCAGCGAGCGCCTGTGTCCGGTCACGGACGTGGCTCGCAACCAGGGTGATCCGCTCGTCGAAGTAGCCGTAGACGGCGCGGTCCTCGAGCGGGCCCTCGGGCAGCTGGGCGAGAGGCGTCCTGGCGCTTACCGTGGCGCTTCGGCCGTCTGGCGCAATGCCGATCGCCGTGAGCCGCTCGGCGACCGTGTCGTACCAATCCCGATACTCCGCGGTGAACTCATCGAGGAGCTGGTGGAGCGGGCGGAAGCTCGGGCCCACCACGTTCCAGTGCGCCTGCTTGGCCTGGAGGCTGAGGTCGATCAGCTCGACGAGCGTGTCCTGGAGAGCCGCGGCGTGCTCTGCGGTCCTGGCCGCCGGTCGTGTCTCGAGCATCGGTTCCATGTCGTACCTCCATGGGGCAGAGTTCGCCCTCGCATGGTGGTCCGCTCGCTGGCTGAGTGACAGTGACAATGCGACGGATCTGACGATCCGACCGGCGTGTGAGCGCGGCGCCGCGCAGAAGGTAGATCCCGACCTGGTGTGGCTCCGGCGGTAGGATTCGAACCTACGACCAAGCGGTTAACAGCCGCCCGCTCTACCACTGAGCTACGCCGGAGCGAGGACCGCCGGAGGCGATCGCTGCGGCGTGGGAGCCGCGCCGCGGAAGGATAGCACCGCGCCATCCCGGTGACCGGCCACGGGTCCGCCGCGCGAACCGTCACGGGCGCGCCGCAACCGGTCCGAAGCGGTTCGGAGCCGTCTCTGAGGCGTGGCGTATCCTTCGAACGATGTTGCGGATGGTCGTGGGTCACAGCGACGAGCTCGATCCCGATGCCGCGGCCGCGGCGGTCTTCGCGCAGTGCGAGGCCGCCCTCCAAGGCGCGCGACCCACGGCGGGCCTGCTGCTGAGCGCGTGGGCGCTCGAGCACCAGGCGCTCGTCGATGCGGTCCGCACCCGGTACCCGGGCATCGAGCTCGCTGGATCGAGCACGGCCGGCGAGATGTCGTCGGTGATGGGCTTCGCCGAGGATTCCGTGGCCCTCGCGCTCTTCGCCTCCGACAGCATCGACATCGTGGCGGGCCTGGGGCGCGAGCTGGCCGCCGACCCGGCCGCCGCCGCGCGGCAGGCGGTCGGGGAGGCGATCGCGAAGACGCAACTCACGCCGCGGCTGTGCCTTGTCCTCTCCACGATCGGCGGGGCGGAGGCGAGCGTGATCCTCGACGACCTGCGGACTGCGCTCGGTCCCGGCATCCCCATCATCGGCGGCGGGGCCGCACCGCGTGACCCCGCGGCCGAGCCCGACGGTGGCACGAGCCTCGAGTTCGAGGGCGACGTGGTTGCCACCGACGCCCTCGTGCTCCTGCTCTTCGCCGGCCCGCTGGCCTTCTCGTTCGGCGTCGAAACCGGCTGGCGCGGCGTGGGGCCACGGGCCGTGGTCACCAGGGCCTCGCCCGTCGCCGTCTTCGAGATCGACGGACGGCCGGCTCTCGAGTTCTACGAGCGCTATGTCGGCGAGGGCCAGCCGCCGGTGGCCAACCCCCTGGCCGTGTACGAGGACGCGAACTCGGACCGTTTCTACCTGCGCACGCCCGTCGCCTACGACCGGGAGTCGGGCTCGATCGGCTTCTTCGGCGCCGTGCCGGAGGGAGCGACGGTCCAGATCACGGTGGCCGCCACGGACCAGATCTTCGAGGGGGCGCGAGCCTCCATCAGCGAGGCCCTTGCCGCCTTCCCGCCGGGCGTGAAGCCGGACGCGGCGCTGCTCT
>DATHCS010000305.1:0-9669 GCA_035319405.1 Candidatus Dormiibacterota bacterium
TTCGCTCATGCATCCAGGGGACCGTGTCGACGTGGAGGCCGGCCTTGCCTTCGCCGGCCGGCGGTGGGTCGTTCTTCCAGGCCCCGAGCTCAAAGCGCCGGCGGTGGTGCCCGGTGCGGAAGACGAAGACGTCGCCCTCACCCAGCGACACGCCTTCTGCCTTCTCGCAGGCCTCGAGCTCGGCGCGGTCGACCGCCTCGCCGGGTTCCAGCCACTTGACGCCGCGGAAGCGCGGGATGTCGAGCAGCACGCCCCGACCGACGAGACCGGTGCCGTAGTTGGCGATGTCGAGGCTGGTGGCGCCCTTCGACGTGAGCACCTCCTGCGCCGGCCGGCCGTTGTAGACCTGGCCCTTGTAGGAGACGTGACAGAGCGCATCGACGTGCGTGTGGCAGTCCCCATGGCAGGCCATGCCCAGGAAGTCGAGGCCGAAGCGCAGGCCGGACGATCCGATGTCGATGTCGTGGGCCTGGCTGACGAAGTGGATGGCCGGATTGGGGTTGTCCGGGCCGGCGGCCTTATTGATGGGGATCTCCATCGAGACCTGTCGCCCGGAGCGCACGAGGCCGGCCGCCTCGCGGACCTTCTCCGGGGTGATGTAGTTGAGCGTGCCACGCTGGTCGTCGGGACCCCAGCGGCCCCAGTTCTTGACCGATTCGAAGATGCGGTCGAAGTCGGCCATCGTGACGGTCGGGGCGGTTGCGGTCGTGGCCATGGTCGATCGCCTCCGCCTAGCGCACGCCGCCCGGCACGAGCGGCGCGTCGAGCACGCCGGGCACGGGCAGCCCGACCGAGTAGGCCCCGTCCACGACCATCAGCTCGCCGGTCATGAAGGAAGCGTCGTCCGAGCACATCCAGAGGATCGGTCGCGCGATCTCGATCGATTCCGCGAAGCGACGCATCGGCGTCCGGTCGAGGAAGACCTTCGACTGGACCGGGTCGTTGATGACGAACCAGGAGAGGCGCGTGTTGATGATGCCCGGCGCGATGCCGTTGACGCGGATGCCGTACGGCGCCAGCTCCATGGCCGCCGTGTGCATCACCGCCACCTGGCCGGACTTGGAGGTGTTGTAGAAGACACCCTGCTGCTCGGGCTGGTAGGCGTTGGTCGAGGAGACGACGACCATCGCCCCGCCATGGCCCTCCTTGACGATCTCACGAGCCGATTCCTGGAGGGCCAGCCAGGTGCCCTTCAGGTCGATCCCGATCTGCTGCTCCCAGGATTCCTCGGTGCCCTCCAGGAAGGGCACGAAGTCGGCGATCCCGGCGTTGGCGACCATGTAGTCGTGACGCCCGAATGCCTTGACGCAGGCCGCCACGGCGCCCTGCATGTCCGCGCGCTTGGAAACGTCGCCCACGAAGATCTCGCAGCGGCCGCTCTTCTCGCGGATGCCCGCCGCGACCTCCTCCAGCACGTCCGCGTGCCAGCCCATGAGGACGACGCCTGCGCCTTCCTCGGCGAAGCACTCGGCGGTCGCACGGCCGATGCCGCGACCGGCACCGGTCACCACCGCTCCCTTGCCTTCGAAACGTTGGATCGTGGCCATCGCTTGTTGTCCTTTCAGATGAGGCCGTGATGGCCCGGGCCGCGCGGGATGACCGGCCAGATGTCGATCACCACGTCGTCCTCCACCACGTGGAAGGCGTCGTACCAGTTGACCGTCGAAGGCGAGTAGCCCGGCACCAGCGCCACGACGTCGCCGACGCGCAGGGTCGAGCCCTCCGGCGTGGCGAAGATGCCGTGCTCCTCGTCGAAGCGGAACGGCTTCACCGCGTGGCCAACGACCGACGACAGGTCTCCCGCGCCCATCGACTTGTTGCCCGCATCGACGATCACGCGGTCAGGCGGCCGGCTGATGACCGTGGCCTGCACCGTGAGGGAGTGCTCGAAGCCCTCGACCATGCGGCCGTGGAAGTTGTCCATCACGACGTACGTGCCGGCCTGGATCTCGGTCACGCCGGGGAAGGCGGCCGTCCAGTCCCACGTGGCAGTGCCGCCGGCGGAGCGGATGGGGCAGGGGATGCCGTTTCGCTCGAGGAGCTCCGCGGTGCCCACGAACATGGTCATCGCCGCCCGCTCGCGCTCGTGGCGCAGTTCCCGCTCGGGCGTCAGCGAGCAGTGGCCCTCGTAACCTGTCAGGCCCAGCAGGCGAAGGCCCTTCAGCCGGGTCACGGCGCGGGCAAGTTCGAGGGCCTGCTCGGGCGTGTCCACGCCGCAGCGGTCCATGCCCGTGTCGACCTCGATCAGGATGCCCAGCTCGCTGCCCGCGGCCTGGGCGGCCTCTGCCAGCCGTCCGGCGTTGGCCGCGTCGTCGACGGCGACCATGATGTCGCGCTCCCGGGCGAGCTCCGCGAGTGCGCGCAGCTTCTGGGCCCCCGCCACGGTGTTGACCAGGAAGATGTGGTCGATGCCGGAGCGGGCCATCACGATGGCCTCCCAGACGGTCGCTACCGAAAGCCCGATGGCGCCCGCCTCGATCTGCAGCCGTGCCAGCTCCGGGCTCTTGTGCACCTTGATGTGCGGACGGATCTCCGCCGGCAGGGCCCGGATGGCGGTCGCCATGTGTTCGATGTTGCGCCTGGCCGCGGGCAGGTCGAGCACGAGGGCCGGGGTGACCAGCTCAGCGCGAGGGCGGCCGATGGCCGAGCCGTATTCGCGGCGCACGCGCGCATACGTCTCCTCGAGGGGGATAGGCGGGGCGAGGATCGTCTGGGACACGGTGATCACTCCTTTCAGGCCACGACCGCGGCCTGGCCGGCGCGCGCGGCGCGCACCTGTTCGAGCATGAAGGCGGCGTTGCCGGCGGCGTCCTTGCCATCGAAGATGGCGCTGCCGCTGACGATCAGGTCGACGCCCAGCGAGGCGACCATGCCGATGTTGTCGCGGGTCACGCCGCCGTCGACGCCGAGCAGGATGTCGCGCCCCGAGGCCTCGATGAGGCGTCGCGCCTGGTCCAGGCGCCGCGCCGTCGACGGCAGGAACGCCTGGCCGCCCCAGCCGGGGTTGATGGACAGGATCAGCACGTGCTCGACCTCGTCGAGCAGCGGCTCGACGGCGGCCACCGGCGTGCTGGGATTGAGGGCGATGCCGCGCACGATGCCGCGCGCCGGATCGTTGGCGTTCACGGCCTGGCCCAGGACCTGCAGGACGCGGTGCGGCTGGCTGGCGCCCTCGAGGTGGAAGGTGATCAGGTCGGCGCCGGCCTGGACGTAGCTCTCGACCTTGGCCAGCGGCTCGTCGATCATCAGATGAGCGTCCTTGAGCAGCGAGCCGCTGCGCACGGCCTTGATGAAGGGCGGCCCGACCGTGGTCATGGGGCAGAAGACGCCGTCCATGACGTCGATGTGGACGAGCTCGGCCCCGCTCCGCTCGAGCAGGGCCAGCTCATCTCCGAGGTGCAGCAGGTCGGCCGTGATCAACCCGACCGTGAGGTGGGGTCCGCCGTGTCGCAGGCGAGCCAGGACCTGGCCCTCCATCAGACGGTTACCTCCTGCCGCCCGAACTCGCGCCGCAGCGTCTCGTAAAGCTCGAGTGCCTCGCGCGGCGAGTAGCCCTCGTGGACGACCTTGCGGACCGCCTGGATCATCGCCACGGGGGTCTCGGCCTGGAAGATGTTACGGCCCATGTCCACGCCGCTCGCCCCCTGCTGCACGGCGTTGTAGGCCATCGTCAGCGCATCGAGCGTCGGCAGCTTCTTGCCGCCGGCCATGACGATCGGCACGGGGCAGCCGGCGGTCACCTGCTCGAACCCCTCGGCGCAGTAGTAGGTCTTGACCACCTGAGCGCCGAGTTCGGCGCAGATGCGGGTGGCGAGCCCGAGGTAGCGCGCGTCGCGTACCAGCTCCTTGCCGACCGCGGTCACGCCGAGCACGGGGATGCCCCGGCGATAGCCCTCGTCCACGAGGCGCGTCATGTTGAAGACGCTCTGCGTCTCGTACTCGCCGCCCACGAAGACCTGCACCGCCACGGCCGCGGCCCCCAGGCGAACGGCGTCGTCGATGTCGAGCGCGATCTGTTCGTTCGAGAGCTCCTTCAGGATGCTGGGGCCGCCGCTGGCCCGCAGCACGAAGCCCTGCTGGATGGCCGGTGGCACCACGGCCCGCAGCACCCCGCGGGTGAGCATCAGCGCGTCGGCGTACGGCACCAGCGGCACGATGTTGAGGTCCACCCGTTCGAGGCCGGTCGTGGGCCCCTGGAAGTAGCCGTGGTCGATGGCCAGCATCACCGTGTGCCCGCTCTCGGGTCGGAAGATCTGGGCCAGGCGGTGCTGCATGCCCCAGTCGTAGGCGGCGGAGCCCTTCAGGAAGAAGAGCTGGCTCTGCTGGGGGATCTCGGGATGGAATTCCTTGCGTTCGGTCTGGTCAGCTTCTGGCATCGTCTCGTCCTTTCAGGCGCCGGCCGGCCACCACATGGGCCGCAGGAGGCCCACCTCGGAGAGCTCCAGCAGGCGCGGGTAGACCGCGGCCCAGGCCGCGTAGTGCTGCTCGTAGGCCGCCCGCGCGGCGGCCTCCGGTTCATAGGTCCGCTCGAAGCGCACCAGGCGGGCGGCGACGTCCTCGAGGTCCGCGTAGAGGCCCGCGCCCAGGCCGGCGTAGAGCGCGGCGCCGAGGGCCGTCGACTCCTTGACCTGCGGGACCTTCACGGCCACGCCCAGCACGTCCGCCACGATCTGCGGCCAGAGCGTGCCCTTGGCCGCGCCGCCGGTGAACACGATGGTGTCGAAGGTGCGGCCGGTCAGCTCCTCGATGATGCCCAGGTGCCCGCGCGCCGTGTAGGCCGCCTGCTCCTCCATGGCCCGGATGCAGGCGCGCCGGTTCGACGCCCCCGGCTGGTCAACGTCGAACTGCACGAACGAGGGCGAGGCCTGCACCCAGCGCTTGGCGTCCATCACGTTGGAGAAGATGGCGAGGACGCCGTGGGAGCCGGGCGGCACGGTCGCGGCGGCCTCCTCCATGACCACGTAGGGGTCCACGCCACGACGCGCAGCCTCCGCCGTCTCCAGTTCGCAGAAGGCGTCGCGCAGCCAGCGCATGGCGATGCCGCAGTAGAAGCCGATGCCCTCGGTCATCCACTGGCCGGGCACCGTGTGGCAGAGCGTGCGCAGCCGGGCCTGCGGGTCGATGAGCGGCTCGTCGGTGACGATGGTGAGCTGCCAGAAGCTGCCGCCCACGAGGGTCACGCGATCGGGTCGCACGACGCCGATGCCCACCAGGCCGAGCTGCGTGTCCGCGCCCCCGACCACCACCGGGGTGCCCTCGGCGAGGCCCGTCTCATCCGCCGCGCGGGCGCTCAGGGCGCCGACCACGGTGCCCGGCTCGAGCACCTCTGGGACCACGCTGGCGGGCAGCCCCACCAGCTCCAGCGAAGCCGGCGACCAGGTCCGACCGCGCAGGTCGAAGAGATCGGAGCTGGATCCGCTGGAGGGGTCCGTCACGAAGCGCCCGGTGAGGCGGTACAGCACCCAGTCGCTCAGCATGCCGAGGTGGGCGATCGCCTCGAAGACCTCGGGCTGGTGCTGCTGGATCCACAGGAACCGCGCCGGTGACGTGATGGAGACCCAGTCACCGCCGGTCTCGTACAGCTCGCGGGCGCGTCCGTTCTGCACGAGCTGGCGTGCCTGGTCGGCGGCGCGCGAGTCGACGTTCGGGCAGGCCCAGATCTCGCGGCCGGCGGCGTCGTAGAGCACCATGCCCTCGCGCATGCTGGTGCTGCTCACGGCAGCGATGTCGCGCGCCGCGATGCCCGAACGGGCCAGCGCCTCGCGAGTGCACTCGCAGATGAGCTGCCAGTTCCGCGCCGTGTCGAAGACCTGACTGCCCGGCGCACCCGGCAGCGGTGCGTGCGACCACTCCCGCTGGCCGATCGCGACCTGGCCGCCGTCCGCATCGAAGATCACGGCGCGGCAGCTGCCCGTGCCCAGATCGACGGCCAGGGTGTGGCTCATCGGGCCACCGGCGCCGGATCGGAGGCCTGGCGCCGGGCCGCCGCCTCGAGGGCCGCCCGGTCAGCCACGTTGACCAGCGGTTCCCGGGCCAGGAAGCGCTCGATCTCGGCCGCTGCCATCTCGCCGCCGTGGTACAGCGTCTCATACGTGGCGCCCCCGATATGCGTGGCGATGATCACGTTGGGATACGCCAGCAAGGAATGGCGGCCGCTCGCAGGCGAGGGGCTGGCCACGTCGAGCGCCGCACCGGCGAGCCGGCCGCTGGCCAGCGCGTCGGCCAGGGCGGCCTCGTCCACCAGGACGTCGCGGGCGGTATTGATGAAGTAGCTGCCCGGCCGCAGGCGAGCGAACTCGGCCGTCCCCATCAGGCCCCGGTTGTCCTTGGTGGCGCGTGCGTGCAGGGACACGAAATCGGAGCGCTCGAGGAGCGTCCCCAGGCTGACCGGCTCCACGCCGGCGGATCGCACCAGCTCGGCCTCGATGAAGGGGTCGGCCGCCAGCACGCGCATGCCGAAGGCGTGTGCCCGCGTGGCGACCCGTCGGCCGATCTGGCCGAAGCCGACCAGGCCGAGCGTGTGGCCGGCCAGGTCATGGCCGAACCAGTGCGCACCCTCGTAGTTGTCGTGGGCGAACTCCCCTCCGCCCTCGATGTACCGGGCGATCTCGGGCAGGCGCCGTGCCAGCATGACCATGAAGGCGATCGTCAGCTCCGCCACGGCATCGGCGTTCTTGCCGGGGGTCGTCACGACGGGGATGCCGCGCTCCGTCGCGGCAGCGACGTCCACGTTGACGGGCCCCCCGCGGGCGCAGCAGACGAGCCGCAGCGCCGGCGAGGCGTCGAGCACCGCGTCGGTCACCGGCGCGCCCTGCACGACCAGCACCGCGCAGCCAGAGGCGGCCGCGATGACCTGCCCCGGCGTGCCCATGAACTCCTTGAGGCGCAGCTCGGACGGCGTGACGGGCTGCCACTCGGGCGCGTCCGCGACGTCCGCGAAGACCACCTCGTGACGCTCCGCTAGGGACGCGAAGGCGGGCCGGAAGGCGGAGGAGGGACAGTACGAATCCCCGATCACCACGATCCGCATCTCAGGCACCCTCCCCGTGCGGTTGCCCGTAGTAGGCCCCCGGGCCGTGCTTGCGGGCGAAGTGGCGCTCGAGCAGCGCCGGGGCGAGCTCGCGCGGCGGGCCCAGCACCAGCTGGTGGAGGGCGATCGCGGCGATGTGCTCGAGGGCGATGGCGTTGGCCAGCGCGTCAGCCACGCTGGGGCCCCAGGTGAACGGTCCGTGTCCCATCACGAGGCAGCCCGGGATGGCCGACGGGTCGAGCCCGTCGGCGGTGAAGCGCTCCACGATGGCCGCCCCGGTGTTGACCTCGTAGTCCCCCGCGATCTCGTCCGCGCGCAGCTCGCGCGTGACCGGGACCGGACCGTGGAAGTGATCGGCATGGGTGGTTCCCAGGCAGGGGATGGCCCGGCCTGCCTGGGCCCAGCAGGACGCGAAGCGGGAGTGCGTGTGCACGACGCCCCCCACCTCGGGAAAGGCCTGGTAGATGCGCCGGTGGGTCGGCGCGTCGGACGAGGGCCGGGCAGGACCCGCGGCATGGCCGCTGGCCAGGTCGACCAGCACCATGTCCTCGGGGCCCAGCTCGGCGTAGCGCGCACCGCTGGGCTTGATGGCCATCACGCCCGCGCCCCGGTCGACCGCGCTGGCATTGCCGAAGGCGAGCACGACCAGCCCGGCCTCGACGAGGCCCTGGTTGGCCCGGCAGACCGCCTCACGCAGCGCGCCCTCGTCCATCGATGGCAGCCCCGGCGGAGCTCGCGATCAGGCCGGCGGGTAGACGCGGCTGGGCGTCAGGTCGATGGCGTGGCCGCTGCCCGACTCGAGGATGAACTTGAGCATGGGCTGCGTGTCGAGGTAGTAGAACTCGATCGTCTCGCCGATGCGCCCGCCCATCAGGACCTTGGCGCCGCGCGCCTCCCAATCACGCTTGAAGGTGTCCGAGTCGGCCTGCGAATGCATCATGCAGGCGATGTGCTGGACGCCCTCGCCGTGCTCATCGAGCCATTCCTTGTAGATGCTCGGCCCGTCGAGCGGCTGTACCAGCTCGAAGACCAGGCCCGGCTGCACCTCGCATTCGGCGCCGAGCATCGAGAAGGCCACCGGCTTGCCCCGCAGGTGCGTGTCGTGGAGCTTGGGGGGCACGTGCTCGTAGACGTTCCAGGGCCCCCAGCCGAGGGTCTCGTGCAGGAGCTTCATGGTCGCGTCGAGGTCGTGCACCACCATGGCGACCTGTGAGATGTGGGTGCTTCCCGCCTGCTCGGCCATCGCATACCCTCCCGCGGGCTGCGCGACGAGCCGAGCCCGCGAACACGCCAGAGGCGGCCGAACACCGGGCGCCGGTCGCCTCCCGCGGGCGTCCGGGGATGCCGTCGAGCAAGATTGTGTGTCCCTCATCATGTCCTTGTCAACGGTGGTATGGTCAGCCAAGCGCGGCGGCGCGGAGGCTCGAGGGAGAGCGTGCTCGTGCGACAGCGACAGGTGCCCGCAGCGATGGTGGAAGCGCGCGCAACCGACCTGTTGACCGAGATCGCCACGCGCTACTACCTCCAGAACGAGAACCAGGTCGAGATCGCCCGTGCCCTGGGCCTGGATCCGTCCACGGTCTCGCGCTCGCTCAAGCGGGCCCGGGAGGAGGGCATCGTCCACATCGAGATCCGGGCTCCCCGGCGCGAGGAGATCGACCTCGGGCGCGCGCTGGCGGCCCGCTACGGCCTGGCACGGGTGGTCGTCGCGCCCGTCGGCTCCGACGAGGAGGAGGCGCTCGGCTCGGTCGCCGCCGAGTTCGTGTCCGGCCTGCTGCGGAGCGGCCTGCGTCTGGGCATCTCGTGGGGCCACACCCTGGCCGGGGTGGTGCGTCACCTGCGCCCCGGTACGGTCGCGGAGCTGACCATCGCGCAGCTCGCCGGCGGCGTGGAAGATCCCGCGCCGGGCATCCAGGGCAACGAGCTCGCGCGCCGCCTGGTGGAGCTCTACCCGGATTCGCGGGTCCATTACCTGCACGCCCCTGCGATCGTCGGTTCGGAGGCGGCCCGCGAGGTGTTCCTGGCCGACCGCACGGTGCGAGCCGCGCTCGAGGCGGCCCGTCGCTGCCAGCTCGCGCTGGTGGGCATCGGGCAGATCGACGAGCGGGCCACGCTCTTCCGGGGCGGGCACGTCGGCGCGGCTGACTGGGCCCAGCTTCGTGAGGCCGGCGCGGTCGGCAACATGAATACCCGCTTCTTCGATCGCCTGGGCCGTCCCGTGGGGCAGCTCGATCGACGCACCATCGCCATCACCTGGCAGGAGTTGCGCGCGATCCCGACCGTGATCGCCGTGGCGTCCGGCCTCGACAAGATCAGCGCCATCGCGGGTGCCATGCGCACCGGTTGCGTGGACATGCTGCTGACGGACGAGCCGACGGCAACGGCCATACTGGATACCGAGGTGTGAGATGAGCGAGCCACAGCGCGTCGCGATCGTCACCGGGGGCGGCACGGGCATCGGGGCGGCGATCGCCCGACGGCTGGCCGGGGCGGGCACCGCGGTGGCCCTCGTCGGCCGCCGTCGCGGCCCGTGCGAGGACGTGGCGGGCGAGATCGCGGCCTCCGGCGGCCTGGCTCAGGCCATCGATGCCGACATGGGCGACCCGTCGGTGCCGCAGGCGCTCGTCGACGAGGTGCTG
>DATHCS010000306.1:0-2011 GCA_035319405.1 Candidatus Dormiibacterota bacterium
GTCTTCGTCAGCAGCCCCATCCCCACCGCGGCGCCGGCCGTGCCCTCGGTGGGCAGCGGCTTCGTGGCGGTCGCCGCGGCCACGACCGGGCTGCAACCGGGTCAGCAGGCGCCAGAGCTTGCCGGCCCCGTTCCGACCGACGGACCGTCCATGTTGCCGACGGCCGGCGTGCTCGTCGTCGGCGGCCTGCTGCTGCTTGCCGGCCTCGCCCTGGCCCGCCGCAGCCGCGCCGGGCTGCTGCTGGCCGTGATCGGCGTGCTGGTCGCCCTCGTCAGCGTGCCACTCCTGCTGGAGCCACAGCCGGCCTCACCGGTGGTGGGACTGAGGGACCTCGACGGCAAGCCCATCCGGCTGGCCGACTTCCGTGGCCGCCCGATCTGGATCAACTTCTTCGCGACCTGGTGCCCGCCGTGCCAGCAGGAAACGCCGACGCTGGAGAAGCTCTACCGCGAGCACCAGGCGGAGGGCCTCGTCGTGCTCGCCATCAGCGTCCAGGAGACCGCCACGGACGACGTGCGCGCCTACGCAGCCCGCTACGGGCTGACGTTCCCCATCGGCTTCGACGCGACCTCGGCGGTCTTCAAGGCCTACCAGGCGTACGGCCTGCCGACGCAGCTCTTCATCGACCGCCAGGGCGTCATCAGGAGCGTCGTCCGGGGTCCGGTGAGCGACCTGACCGGCGAGCAGAACCTGGCGCCGATCCTCTCGGGCCGCGCGGCGTCTTCCGGACCGCCCTAGCGCGACGACTCGTAGCGGAGTCGCTCGCCCTCGAGGCGCAGGCGACCCACGGGCCGTCTGGGCTCGTGCGAGAGCACGATCGTCCAGCCCTCCTCCGCCGCCCGGCGGAAGTGGGCCGCCTTGACCTCCACGCTGGTCAGCGGGAAGTCATCGAACGCCGGCACCCAGCGCGGGTTGGCGCTCCAGGGGCGCATGAACAGGTCGCCGAAGAAGCCGACCGTCCGCACCGATCCCCGCACGACCACGGCCTGGCTCCCGCCCGTGTGACCGCCCAGCGGCAGGACCGTCACGCCGGGCAGCAGCTCGACCTCGCCGTCGGCCGCGCCCGCGCGCCCGGCAGCCTCCACGAGGCGCAGCTCGGCCTGCTCGTACGAGGCCTGCAGGCGCGGATTGCTGCCGAGGGCGAAGTCCCACTCCGTCCGCTGCGCCACGATGCGCGCGCGCGGGAACGCGGGCCGGCCGGCCGCATCGAGGAAGCCCCCTGCATGGTCCCAGTGCAGGTGGCTCACGGCGACCACGTCGACCGTGTCGGCGGCGAAGCCCGCGTCACGCAGGGCCGGCACGATCCAGGGCGGGCGCACGCCGCGCTGGGCGCGCCGACGTTCGTCGAGACGGTCACCGACGCCGGTCTCCACGAGGACCCGCCCGGCCGGCGTCTCCACCAGCAGGCAGTTGAGGGCCTGGGTCAGCGTCTGGTCGGGGTTGAGCTCCTCGGCCACGAGCGGCTCCCACAGCACGCGGGGCACGGGCCCGAAGATCGTGCCCGCATCCGAGGTGAAGGTGCCGGCCTGCACGAGCGCGACGCGCACGCCGCCGCCCAGCTCCGCTCGCCACTCGACGCGATCGGTGATGGCCACCGGCCTAGCGCTTGGGGCCGCCCTTGACGGCCCGCCGATCTCGCTCGAAGTCGCGATAGAACTCCGAGGCCGTGGGCGTCGACTGGCCCTGGTACTTTGAGCCGAGCTCCTTGGAGCCGTACGGTCGCTCCACCGCGCTGCTCATGCGGAAGAAGCTGATCTGCCCGATCTTCATGCCGGTGTAGAGGGCGATCGGCAGGTTTGCCACGTCGGACAGCTCGAGCGTCAGGTTGCCCTTCCATCCGGGGTCGACGTAGCCCGCCGTGGAATGGATCAGCAAGCCCAGGCGGCCGAGGGAGCTGTTGTGCGTCGGGATGAACGAGCGCGACACGAGGAAGAGCCCCGCCGCGGCCGCGACCTCGATACACCGGACCGGGACTGACGCCACTTCGCGTACCGAGGCGATGGCACGGAAG
>DATHCS010000307.1:0-2261 GCA_035319405.1 Candidatus Dormiibacterota bacterium
CCGTCGTCGATGACGACGTACTGGCCCTTCGCGTACTCGAATCCGCGGACCGTATCGGCGCGGCTGATGTACTCCTCGTGGTAGGGGCACCAGGTGCGCATCTGGACCCGCGTCAGGCAGGACTTGTGAAGGAGGTTGAAGCTGAGGCCGGCGTTGGTCTCGGTGGCCAGGTAGAGCTTGACCGGGATCGTCACCAGGCCGAACTGGATGGCCCCCCGCCACATCGACCGAGCCATGGGCACGCGTTCTCCTTGGTTGGCGCGTCCCTGGCGACCGGGACACGCGGTCCGGCGAGGATAGGCACGAAGGTGCGGGCCGTCAACGCGCCGCGGCGGCCAGGTTCCTCGTGCGACGATGTCCGCGATGCGTCGCCCGGATCGAGACATCCTGCTTCTCTTCACGACGCGCGGCCTGCGCCTCTTCGGATACGGCTTCCTGTCGGTGGTGCTCGTGCTCTACCTGACCGCGCTGGGGTACTCGGGCGGTGAGGTCGGCCTCCTGCTCGCGTTGACCCTCCTCGGCGACGCGGCCATCTCGCTGTGGCTGACGACGCACGCCGACCGCATCGGCCGGCGGCGAGTCCTCATCGCGGGGGCAGGGCTGATGCTCGTTGCAGGCGCGGCCTTCGTGGCCACCCCGCTCTACGTGGTGCTCCTGGCGGCAGCCACGATCGGCGTGATCAGCCCGAGCGGCAACGAGGTCGGGCCGTTCCTGGCGGTCGAGCAAGCCTCGCTTTCGCAGCTGGTGGAGGATCGCGAACGCACGGCCCTCTTCGCTCGCTACCAGCTCGTCGGCGCCGGCGCCACGGCGGTCGGCGCGCTCGCAGCGGGCACCGCAGCCCAGCTCGCGATCGAGCTCGGCGCCGGCCCAGCCGACGCGTACCGCCTCGTGATCGCAGGCTACGCGGTGGTGGGGATCCTGCTGGCCCTCCTCTTCACGCGCGTTTCCCCCCGCGTCGAGCTCCCCCCACAACAGGTCACGGACGAGACGATCCGCACCCGCCTGGGGCTGCACCGCTCGCAAGCCGTGGTGTTGCGCCTCTCCGCCCTCTTCGCCCTCGACGCGTTCGCCGGTGGCTTCGTCATCCTGAGCTTCGTCGCGTACTGGTTCCAAAGCCGCTTCGGCGTGGATCCCGTGGTGCTGGGCTGGCTGCTCTTCGGGGCCAACCTCCTGGCCGCCCTCTCGGCCCTCGCGGCGGGACCCCTCGCGGCGCGGTTCGGCCTCGTCAACACGATGGTCTTCACCCACCTGCCCTCGAACGTCCTGCTCATCCTGGTGCCCTTCATGCCCACGCTGCCGCTGGCCGCTTTGGTGCTGCTGTTGCGCTTCAGCATCAGCCAGATGGACGTGCCCACCCGCCAGTCCTACACGATGGCCATCGTGGCGCCCGACGAGCGCTCGGCCGCGGCGGGCGTGACGGGTATCGCGCGCAGCCTTGGCGTCTCGACTGCGCCGTTGGTGGCGGGGCCGCTCTACCTCGGCGCGTCGCTGGCGGGGGCGCCCTTCGTCATCTCGGGCGGGCTGAAGATCGTCTACGACGTGCTGCTGTACCGCCGGTTCCGCGCCCTGCGTCCGCCCGAGGAGCGGCCCGATGGCGGGGCTCAGCCCACGGCACCGACCAGGTAGCCCAACACCTCGCGCGCCGCCGCGTCGTCGCTGGTCGCCAGGGCAAGCGTCATGTGGGAGCCGTCGCGCGCCGCGCTGACGGGCAGCACCAGCTCGATGTTCACGTCCGCATCGGCGAGCCGCCGGGCAACCTCGGCGAGGGCGCCGGGAATGTCCTCGATCGTGACGGGGAGCAGCTCGACCTCGCGGTAGCCCCAGCGCAGATGGTCGAGCGCCACGCGCGTGCTGGCCTCGTCGTTCGTGGTGATGACGAGCATGGCCGAGCCGCCGCTCGTGATGGCCGACACCATCGTGATGTTGATGCCGCGCTCGGCGACCGCCTCCGCGATCTCGGCGAGGCCGCCGGCGCGGTCCGACCCGGAGATGATGAAGGCGTGCATGGCCAGACCTCCATGCGCCGGCCGGATCGCGTGGCTGATACGCGCCCACCGGTCGAGCCGGCAGCGTGCTGCGATGCTACCCCGCCGCGGCGTCTGCCGGCTCGTCGATGCGATCAGCGGCCCGGGTGGCGAGACCGGCCGCCGCGGTGACGAGGATCATCGCCGCCGAGCCAACGAAGAGCGCGGTGGCGCTCACGTCGACCAGCGCCCCGGCGACGGCGTACGAGATCGGCGCCAGGCCCACCCCGGCCAGCA
>DATHCS010000308.1:0-3452 GCA_035319405.1 Candidatus Dormiibacterota bacterium
TGTACCTGGTGACGGCGGAAAAGCAAGGCCTGTCACTTGATCGCCTGGGAGGGACGCTGCAGAACGACATTCTCAAGGAGTACATCGCCCAGAAGGAGTTCCTCTATCCGCCCGAACCCTCGCTGAAACTCGTGGTGGACACCATCGAGTTCGGCAGCAAGTACATGCCGCGCTGGAACACGATCTCCATCAGCGGCTACCACATCCGCGAGGCCGGCTCGACAGCGGTCCAGGAACTGGCCTTTACGATCGCCGACGGGATGGCCTACGTGGAGGCGGCCCTTGAGCGCGGGCTGCGCGTCGACGACTTCGCGCCGCGACTGTCCTTCTTCTTCAACAGCCACAGCGACTTCTTCGAGGAGATCGCCAAGTTCCGCGCCGCACGACGCATCTGGTGGAAGCTCATGACGCAGCGCTACCGGGCGGAGAACGAGCGCTCCACGTGGCTGCGCTTCCACACCCAGACGGCCGGTGTCTCGCTGACCGCCCAGCAGCCGCTCAACAACCTCACGCGCGTGGCCATCCAGGCCCTGGCGGCCGTGCTGGGGGGCACGCAATCCCTGCACACCGATGCGTTCGACGAGGCGTGGGCCGTGCCCTCCGCCGACGCCGCGCTGCTGGCCCTGCGCCAGCAGCAGGTCATCGCCGCCGAGACGGGCGTCGCCAACACGGTCGATCCGCTCGGCGGGTCGTGGTTCGTCGAGTCGCTGACCAATGAGACCGAGCGGGCCGTGTGGCGCTACCTCGACGAGATCGACGCGCTGGGCGGCATGGCCGCCGCCATCGAGGTCGGCTATCCGCAGCGCGAGATCGCCGACGCTGCCTACCGCTACCAGCGCGAGTTCGATGCCGGGGAGCGCGAGGTCATCGGCGTCAACGCCTACGCCGACCCCGACGAGGTCCTGGCGATCCCGCTGCTGGAGGTCTCCGAAGCCTCCCGGCGCGCCCACCTGGCCCGTCTCGAACGGACTCGCCGCGAGCGCGACGGGGAGCGGGTCGCGGCCGCGCTGGCGCGCCTGCGGGACCAGGCGGAGCGGCCCGGTTCCCCGGCGACCAACGTGATGCCGGCCCTCGTGGAGTGCGCCAACGCCTACGCCACGCTCGGGGAGATGTGCGGCGTGTTCCGCGCCGTCTTCGGGGAGTACCGCGAGCCCGTGGCCGTCTGACGATGAGCCTCGCGGAGGCCGTCACCGGCTGGCACCAGTTCTACCTCGGCGCGGCGAGCGTGGCTGCGGTGCTGCTGGGCCTGGTCTTCGTGGGCATGTCCATCCACTACGACCTGCGGCGCGTCGACCGGCGCCTGGTGGCCATGGCGACGGAGAGCGCGGTGCCCTTCTTCTACGCCACGCTCGTATGCCTGCTGATGTTGATGCCCCCGGCGCAACCGTGGGTCCCATCCGGCGCGCTGCTGCTGGTCGGGGCGCTGGCCTCGGTCAACGCCGGGGCGCCGCTCTACGGCCGCTGGTTCGCGGCGGCGACGCGTCCCGGTCCCGAGCGTCGCGTCTTCGACCGCCTGCGCTACGTGCTGCCCGTGCTCGCCGCGCTCGCGCTGATGCCGGTCGCCCTGTGGCTGGCGGTCGCTCCCGATGCGGCGCTGTACGGCGTCGCCCTCGTCGTGCTGGTGTTCATCGCCTTCGGCATGCAGAACGCCTGGGACGTGCTGCTGCGGCGTGACCTGCGTGGCCGAGCCGAGGCCTCCCCGCCGGACGACGGCGAGCGTTGAGCGAGCGCTACGATGCCCCCGTCGCGAGGCAGTCGTGGCGCCGGAGGAGGCCGCAAGGGACGAGGCTGGAGGTCGCATGTACCGTGATGCGCTCGACTTCCTGGAGGAGGAACGCGCCGCCTGGGCGCCCTACGAGGCGCTGGCTGAGCTGGATGACGTCGAGCTCGACCAACCGACCGATCCGTCGGGCCCCGGCCACGGCTGGTCCGGCCGCGACCTCATCGGCCACATGGTGTTCTGGCAGGAGCACCTCCTCGACGTGGCGCGCGAGCTGGCGCTCGGCGGCGACGCCCCCTCCCGCGAGCGGATGCGCGAGGACTGGGCCGCCCGCGGCGACCAGATCAACGAGGAGGTTCGGCTGGCCTGGCGGGAGCTGACGCCGGAGGAGGTGCGCCGCCGCCTGCGCCAGGTCCCGGGTGAGCTGCGGGGCTACCTCACGGTCGTGCCCGAGATCCGCTGGCTCAAGCATCCGTAGCGCATGGCATCCGTGGTCGAGGACACGATCGAGCACTACGATGAGCACCGCCCCGAGCTCGAGGCCGTGCTCGCCCTGGCCGGTCGCGCCGTGCAGCCCGCGCCGTGAACGTGCTGCCCGCGCTCCTGGAGGACGTTGCCGACGAGCTGGGCGCCGAGCGCGGCGACGCGGACGGCGCCAGGGAGTATCGGCGAGCGGGCGTGGCCTTTGCCGCCTCGGGTGAAGGCGGCGCGGAGTTCCGCCTGCGCCCCGACATCGCGGCGGCGGCCCTGCGCACGCCCGCCGTGCGGCCGTCCGAGCGCGGCCAGGGCTGGGTGCGCTTCGAGCCGCAGCAGCTCGACCAGTTCGGCCTCGATCGAGCGACCGCCTGGTTCGAGGCTGCCTGGCGCGAGGCCGCCCGCTAGCGACGCGCCCGCCCCGCCCCATCGCCCTGCCTGGCCCCGGCATAGGCAGGCGCCCCGACCGGGCAGTCGGGGCGCCTGGAGAGGAGGAGCGCTGGGACCCCGGGGAGGCGAGGTCCCTACGCGTCGGTGGTGGCGTATTCGGTCAGGTTGAAGGCCTGTTCGAGCTGTTCCATCGGTCGGAAGCCGACGACGCCCTTCGGCTGCTCGCCCGGCTTGAAGTAGGCGATGGTGGGGATGGACATGATGTTGAAGGCCCGCTGAAGCATCGGGTTGGCGTCCACGTCGACCTTGACGACGTCCACCTTGCCCTCGTACTTGGTGGCGATCTTCTCCATCTCGGGTGCGACGAGCTTGCAAGGCCCGCACCAGACGGCCCAGAAATCGACCACCACGGGCTTGTCGTTGTGGAGCACCAGCTCCTCGAACGTCGCGTCGGTGACCTGCTTGATCTCGGCCATGCGGCCTGTTCCTTTCTCCCTCAGCGGGCGATGGACTGGAGCATCCGGTAAGCCTCGAGGACGCGCTCGTCCGCGAGGCGGTAGAAGACGTTGTTGCCGTCCCGGCGGGTGACCACGAGGCCGGCGCTGCGCAGCACCGCGAGATGCTGGCTCATGTTCGGTACCTGGCAGCCGACATCGTGGGACAGCTCGCTCACCGATCGCTCGCCCCCGGCCAGCGTCTCCAGGACGCAGAGCCGCTTGGGATCCGAGAGCGCCCGGGCGATCGCCGCGGACCGCTCCCGCTCGAGTTCGGAGCTCACGAGCAGTGCCGTCACGAGGAGAGTATCTCACTACTTGCGCAAGCGCGCAAGCGGCCGTCGTCTTGCGGTCAGGGCGTGTCGAGGATGCCA
>DATHCS010000309.1:0-3866 GCA_035319405.1 Candidatus Dormiibacterota bacterium
AGCGGGCCACGCAGCTGCTCGATCTCCATCTGCAGCATCATGCGCCGCACCTGATCGTCGGGTGGACGGACCGCTTCCTGCTGCGCGGACCCCTCCAGCTGCACACCCATGAGCCCAGCCGGGCCTTCACCCGTCCCAGGCTCGCCGGTAGCGGCCGCAGGCGTCGCGGCTGCCGGAGGCGTCGCGGCGGCCGCGCCCTGGCGCTTCGCTTCGGCCAGCTGGCGAGCGTAGAGCGCCTCCATCGACATCGTGGTCAGGCCCGGGATCTCCAGATCCGGCTCGGCTGGCGCGAGGGGTGCGCCGCAGTTCGGGCAGGTCGGTGGCATCGGATCGGGCAGCTCTCTGTTGCACCACTCGCAAGTACGCACCGGCGGCCGCGACGCCCCGAAATCGGCGACCGCGCGATCGAGATCGGCGACGAACGCCGTGTCGCCGCCTCCGTCCGGCTCCAGCAGCGCCTCGGGCGCCAGCTCGTACTCGGTCATCGGCTCGAGGATCGGCTCGTGAGCGTCGAGCAGCTCCCCCTCGGCAGGACCAGGGGGCGGCGCAGACACGGGCCCGGCCACGGGGGCTGCCGCCGAGCCGGCGTCCGGCATCGCGGTGTCGACCAGCGAAGGGACCGAGGCGGACGAGCTTCCGGAGCCAGGTGGCGAGACCGGAGCCACCCCCTCCGCGTCGGCAGCGGCAGGCGTCTCCGCCTCGGGGGAAGGGCTGCGGAACGGTCGGCTGAGCTTGCGGCGCGGGCTCGGCATGAGGCTGACTGTACTGCCTCCTACGTCCTGGTGGTACTCCCCGAAGGTCCGGCGGCGACGCACGGTCGCGCGCGTCGAACGGCTACTCCCACTCGATCGTCGCCGGCGGCTTGCTGCTGATGTCGTAGACCACGCGGTTGACGCCGGGGACCTCGTTGACGATGCGGCTGCTGATGCGGGCCAGGACCTCGTAGGGCAGCTTGGCCCAGTCGGCGGTCATGCCGTCCTCGCTGGTCACGGCCCTCACGGCGACCACGTTGGCGTAGGTGCGCCCGTCACCCATCACGCCGACGCTCTGGACCGGGGTGAGGATGGCGAAGCTCTGCCACAGCTCGCGATAGAGGCCCGCCGCCTTGACCTCGTCGATGACGATCCAATCCGCCTCGCGCAGCGTGTCGAGCCGCTCGGCGGTGACCTCGCCGATGATGCGGATGGCCAGGCCGGGCCCGGGGAAGGGCTGGCGCTGGACCATGGCCTCGGGCAGCCCCAGCTCGACCCCGACGGCGCGAACCTCGTCCTTGAACAGGTAGCGCAAGGGCTCGATCAGCTGGAAGCGCAGGTCCGCCGGCAATCCACCGACGTTGTGGTGGGTCTTGATCTTCTGGGCGGCCTTGGTCTCCGGCGCGGTCGATTCGATGACGTCAGGGTAGAGCGTGCCCTGGGTCAGGAAGTCGATGCGGCCCAGCCTTGCGGCCTCCTCCTCGAAGACGCGGATGAACTCGTCGCCGATGATGCGCCGCTTCTCCTCGGGATCGGTGACGCCCGCCAGCCGAGCCAGGAAGCGCCGCCGAGCGTCGACCATCAGGAGGCGCATGCCGAGGTGCTGCTCGAAGGTCGCTCGGAGCAGCTCCGACTCCTTCTTGCGCATGAGGCCGTGGTCAACGTAGATGCAGGTGAGGCGGTCGCCGACCGCGCGATGGACGAGCGCGGCCGCGACGGCCGAATCGACGCCGCCCGACAGCGCGCAGATCACCCGCCCCTCGGAGCCCGTACGGACAGCATGCGCTTCCACCCGCTCGCGGATCGCGTCGACGGTCGAGGCGATGAAGTCAGCGGTCGTCCAGTCGGGCCGTGCGCCGGCGATCTGCAGCACGAAGTTGCGCAGGATGTCGCGCCCGGCCGGGGTGTGCACGACCTCCGGATGGAACTGGATGCCGTAGAGCTCGCGCGAGGGGTCCTCGACGCCGGCGAAGGGCGTCGAGGACGTGAGGGCCACGGGGCGGAAGCCGGCAGGCGGGCGGGCGATGAGGTCACCGTGGCTCATCCACACGGGCTGCTCACGCGACAGGCCCCGGAAGAGCCCCTCCTCCTCGGTGACGGTGACCGTGGCCGGCCCGTATTCGCGATGGCTCGCCGGCAGCACCTCGCCGCCCAGCTCGTGGGCCATGAGCTGCACCCCGTAGCAGATCCCGAGCACCGGAACGCCCGCGGTCCAGATGGCGGGATCGGGTCGTGGGGCGTCGATGTCGTAGACGCTGGCAGGGCCGCCGGACAGGATCAGCGCCCGGGGATGGCGTCGCTCGAGCTCGACCCACGGCGTGTCGTGTGGCAGCAGCTCGGAGTAGACGTGCAGCTCGCGCACGCGGCGCGCGATGAGCTGCGCCGTCTGGCCGCCGAAGTCGAGCACGATCACCGTATCCGGGCCGGCCTGCGGGGCCGGCGGCCGGTCCGCCTCCGCCCGCTCGGGGGCCGGTGCGTGGAGCGCGGTCTCGAGGTAGGCCTCGACCTCGGCGTCGTCCGGTGCCAGCACCCGATGGCCCGCGTTGGCCGCCTCACCGTGCACGGTCTTGCCGCGCTGACGCGGCGGCACCTCGCGCACCTCGTCCGCGACTTTCGTCTCCGCCTTCTGCTCCGTCGCCTCCGTCAAGGTCCCTCCGCGTTGTGCCCGCCGCCCCATCCAGTCTAGCCGAGCGGAACGACGGCGCGGGCGAGCCGGACCGGGTTGGACATGCCCTTGGGCACGACCTCGCCGAGCGCCACGAAGACGAGCGAACTCGGCCCGTCGCCCGCGGCGTCCACGACCGCCTGTGTGACCAGCACTTCGCCGGCCTTGGCGCTCGCCGCCACGCGGGCCGCGAGGTTGACGGTGTTGCCGTAGACGTCACCGTCGCGATTGACGAGCGGCCCCGCTGCGACGCCGGCATGGAGGGGCGGCAGGCCCTGGACAGTCGCCTCGGCCGTTAGTTCTAGCGTGGCGAGCACGGCGTCGCTGGGTCTGGAAAACGCCAACAGGACGCCGTCCCCGAGCAACTTCACGACGCGCCCGTCATGACGCAGGGCCGCCTCGTCAGCCAAACGGGCCAGGCGCATGGCCGCGCGCGCGGCCGACTCGTCGCCCTGCTCCTGGGTCAGGCGTGTGTAGTCGCTCAGATCCACGAACGCGACCGCCGGTACCGACCGCGACCTTAGCGAGGGATCGCCGCGCTGGGCTAGCTCGCGCTCGATGTCCTCGACATTGAGCTCGTCGATGGCTCGCTGCATGTGTCGCTGGAGAAGCCAGCTGACCACCTCGGGCGCGATCTGCGCGAGGCGCACGGCGCGGAACACGGCGTGCTCGACGAGCTCGTCAAGGGTTGCCCCCTCCTCCTGGAGCGGGCGTGATACGGCCTCGTAGAAGAGGCGCACCCAGCCCTCGGCCACGGCCCGCACTCCCTCTCCGGCGAGGCGCGCCGCACGGGACACCACCTCGTCGTCCGCCGCCAGGTCCCAGGCATCCAGGAAGTGGCGCAAGGCCTGCTCGGCGCCCGCACGCATGGGTGTGGAGGCCGACGGGCGCGGGAGCCCCAATGCGGTGAGCGCCGGCCCGAGCAGCCGAGCCCGCGGCCCGAGACTCGCCTCGAACTCGCCATAGGTGCGCCCGCTGAGCGGACCTGGATCCGGATAGAAGAGGTCGATGTAGTCGAGGGTCATCGTCCGCTCGCGGATGCCGGCCCCGATCTGTTCCAAGGTGATGCCGGCGCTTTCGAAGGCCGTGATGGCCTGCACGCGCATCACATCGCCCCGGGTGAATGAGCCGCCGGGCCCAGGCTTGAGCGCACCGATCTCGACCAGCTCGCGGATGCGTTCGGGGGTCGTCTCCGCCTCGACCGCCAGGTCTGCCTCGCTCAGCGTCCT
>DATHCS010000310.1:0-13882 GCA_035319405.1 Candidatus Dormiibacterota bacterium
GGATCTCGGCCCATCCGGCCCGCCAGGCGTTGACCATTGGTCCACACTTCCTAAGGCGCGCGAGGGCACTCTGGCACCCGCGCCGAGGGAGCCCTCGCACCCGCCCGCAGCAGGAGGTTCCGAGAACGGACATGGAGCAGCTCATGAACGACGCCCGCCGACTCGCCAGCGTGGGTACCTTCTTCGTGGTCGTCGGATGGGTGTTCGTGGTCTACGCGCTGATCGCCGGCGTGATCTGGTGGATCGACCTTGCACAGCGCGCGTCGTTCAACATCTTCGAGGCGTTCGCGGTCTCGGCGGCCGCCATCGGCCTGCCCATCTTCATGGCCTTCGTGGTGGCCGGCTTCGGCTACGCGCTGCGCCTGTTCGCGCTCTACATCGCCAGCAAGTCGCAGTAGCCCGGCGATCCGGAGCATCGAAGATGATCACGCGGCGGATCGCGGCCCTGGCCGCCCTCGCCCTGCTCGTCGCGGCCTGTTCGGCCGGTCCGGGAACGGGCGGGGAACTGCAGGGCACCACCTGGGTGCTGCGTTCCTACGAGCAGAATGGCTCGCTCACGATCCTGCCCGACACGCTGTACGCGGACGTGGACTTCGAGGTCAACCGTGTCAGCGGCTTCAGCGGCTGCAACCAGTTCGACGCCCTCTACCAGGCTGGCGGACGAACCCTCCTCATCTCACAGCCGGCCGTCACGCTCATGGCCTGCGATCAGGCGACCATGGACTTCGAGCAGGCGTACATCAACCTGCTCCAGTCGAGCCGCTTCTACAGCGTCCGGCGCGACACGCTCACCATCTACGACGCGCTCGGGAGCGAAAGCCTCGTCTTCGACGCGGCGCCGCGGAACCCGCTGCTCGGCAAGTGGCTGGTGGGCGGCTTCGAGACGACGCCCGGCACCGTGGTCTCGCCGCTGCCCGGCACCGAGCTCGACATCGTGTTCGGCATCGCTAACGTCGGCGGCTCGTCGGGCTGCAACTCGTTCAACGGCACGTACGGCACCAACGGCAACGTGGTGCGCATCAGCCGGCTCGCCACGACCCAGATGGCGTGCGCCCAGGACGTGATGGACCAGGAGACGGCATTCCTGGCCGCGTTGCAGGGTGCGGCGCTCATCGAGTCGCGCGGGACGAGCCTGAACCTCACCGACCGCGACGGACACCTGGTGGTCGGCCTCATTCGGCCACCGACCGAAGAGGCATCCCCCTCCCCGACCGTCAGCGGCTCGATCATTCCGACCGCCACGCCGACCGGGGCTCCCACGACACCGGCCGCCACGGCCACCCCGACGGCCCCACCGACGGCTGCTCCGACTCCCACGCCGACGGCACAGCCAACGGCCACGACGGGTCCGAGCTTCAGCCCCTCGGCGAGCCATCCCATCGCGGTGCCACCCGGTGCCTCGTGCAGCCTCGCCGTCAGCGGCGGGCCCACCGTCGCCACGATCGTCTACCCGGGGGGCTGGTACACGGTGAGCGAACCGGCGAGCCTCGCCTGCCGCTACTTCGACCCGCAGCCGATCACGGTGCCCTCCGACCCGTCCACGCTCCAGACCGCGGTCAACGCGCAGACGTCAGCGACCTCATACGGCGACGCCGTGGCGGCCGCCACGAACCCGTCCGCCTGGGACGTGAAGCAGCTGTCACAGGCAAGCGTGCATGGCGTTGCCGTCTCGTGCGTGGATGCCGTGGCGCTCGCCGCGAACGGCAGCGTGGCGGCCGGGAGCTCCCTGTTCACCTGCATCGCCGACGTGGGCTCGGCGGGCAACGTCTCCATCACCACCACGAGCGCCTCCCGTGATCCCACCTACGCGGCGCGCTCGGCCGTGGTCACGCTGATGGCACTGGCATCCACCTTCACGCCGTCCACCTGACGACCCATACTGCGGCACAGCCGGCATGCGCCCGCGGCGCACGCCGGTGAGATCGCGCCCGCGCTGCTGCACGGGGAAACGGAGCGTTCACGATGGCGACCAGAGCACACACACCGACACCGAGGCGACGCACCTCGTCCGGCAACGGGGCGCCGCGGCAGGCGGCCGCCGCAGGCGAAGCCCACGAGCTGGAGCGAACATGGGCCGTCCAGGCCCCGACCGGAGACGTCTGGACGGCGCGGCCATGGGTCCACCCCAACGAGCGCGCCGAGGCTGGCAAGGCCGCCCGCAAGCGGGTCCCCCGCACCAGCCATGCCACGTTCGAGCCGGCTCCGGATCGCGACCCGATCGCGATCCTCGACGCACAGGAATCCGACCGGCTCCCGGAGCTGGTGCCGCTCCGCCACGCGCGCATGGCGGAGTCGTCCTTCGCCTACTACCGCGGCACGCCTGCCGTGATGGCCTTCGACCTCGCGGGGACGCCGCGGACGGACATCATCGTCCAGGCCAGCGGCGACGCCCACCTCTCGAACTTCGGCTTGTTCGCCTCACCCGAGCGGACGCTCGTCTTCGATGCCAACGACTTCGACGAGACGCTACCCGCCCCCTGGGAATGGGACGTCAAGCGCCTCGCCGCGAGCATGGTCGTGGCCGGCCGCGGCAACGGCTTCAGCCCCGAGGCCAATCGGGCCGCGGCCATGGCGGCCGCACGCGGCTATCGCGAGTGGATCGCCCGGTACGCCGAGATGCGCCTCATCGACGTGTGGTACGCCAAGATCACCGACGTCTCGATCGCCGAGGCACTCGAGGCGAGCGGCGCCGCCAGGGGCAAGGAAGGCGCGGACCGGATGGAGCGGCTCCAGCTGATCCTGAGTTCTGCGCGTCGTCGCGACCAGCTGCGCGCCTACGAGAAGCTGACGACCCTGGTCTCAGGCCGTCCCGTGATCGTGGACGACCCGCCCGTGGTCCAGCACGTCGAGATCCCCGGCGGCATCGCCGCGTTGGAGAAGATCTTCGCCGACTACCGGGCCACGATGGCCGAGAACCGGCGCGACTTCCTGGAGCGCTTCCGGTTCGTGGACTTCGCCCAGAAGGTCGTCGGCGTCGGGAGCGTCGGCACGCGCTGCTTCATCGTCGTGCTGGAGGGACGGGACGAGGCCGACCCGCTCATCCTGCAGGCGAAGGAGGCGACCGCGTCGGTCCTCGAGCCCTTCGCCACGGCGAGCCACCACCTGAACCAGGGCGAACGGGTCGTGAGCGGCCAGCGGGCGATGCAGGCCACCCCCGACATCTTCCTGGGCTGGACCCGCAGCCAGGCCGACCGTGACTTCTACTTCCGCCAGCTGTGGGACATGAAGGGCTCGGTCGAGGTGAGCACGCTGCAGCCCCTTGGCCTGGCCTTCTACGGCTCGATCTGCGGCTGGTCCCTGGCGCGGGCGCACGCTCGCACGGGCGATGCCGTGGCCGTCTCGGCCTACCTCGGCACGAGCGACACCTTCGACGGGGCGATCGCCGACTTCGCCGAGACGTACGCAGACGTGAACGAGCGCGACTTCCAGGCCTACCGGGCGGCGGTCGCCAGCGGGCGGATCAGCACCTGACCTGATGACCGCCACCCAGCCAAGCACCGAGGGCCGCGGCGCGAGCAGCGGCACGAGCCAGCGCCTCGCGGTCCTGCTCGCCATGGCCATGTTCGTGCTGGTCGTGGACACCTCGCTGATGAACGTCTCCATCTCCGCCGTGGTCCACGACCTGGGCACGACCGTCAGTGGCGTGCAGTCGGCCATCGCGCTGGAGGCCCTCGTCTCGGCGGCCTTCATCCTCATCGGCAGCAAGATCGGGGACCTCATCGGCCGCAAGCTGGCCTACGTGCTGGGCCTGCTCGGCTATGCGATCGGGGCCGCCGCCATGACCGTCGCCCAGAGCCTGACCGCGATCGTCGTCTTCTGGGCGATCATCGGCGGGCTCGGCGCGTCGCTGCTGCTCCCGGCCATGCAGTCGCTGATCCACGGCAACTTCGAGGGCGCGGCGCAGAAGCGGGCGTACGCGCTGGTCGGCGCGGCCGCCGCGATCGCCGCGGCCGTCGGGCCGTTGCTGGGCGGCTTCATCACCACGTTCCTCTCGTGGCGCGTGGCCTTCTTCCTCGAGGACGTGATCATCGTCGTCGTCCTCTCCGGCATTCGCCTCGTGCGGGACGTGCCCTACACGGGACCGCGGCAGGTCGATGTCGTCGGGGCGGCGCTCTCGGTGGTCGGCATGGGTGGCGTCGTGCTGGGCATCCTGATCTGGCAGGAGGGCGGCGAGGCGGTGGCGGCCTTCCTGGCCGTCGGGGCACTCGCCCTGTCGGGCCTCGTCTTCTGGCTCGTACGCCGCAAGCGTCAGGGCAAGCCGACCCTGATCGATCCCGACCTCTTCCGCTCGATCCACTTCCGGCTGGGGATCTCGCAGCAGACCCTGCAGCAGATCGCGCTCGGCGGAGCCATGATCGCCCTGCCCATCTACCTGCAGATGGTCCTCGAGTACAACGCCCTGCAGGCCGGCCTGTCGCTGGCGCCGCTGTCGCTCAGCATGTTCGCGGTGGCCATCCTGGCCGGGCGACGCGCGGGCACGCGGCGCGCCGCGAGCATCATCAGGACCGGGTTCGCGCTCGCCGTCGTTGGCGTCGCGGTGCTCATTCCGATCGTGCCGCGGGCCGACTCCGGCCTCTGGATGACCCTGCCCCTAATCGTCATGGGCTCCGGGCTCGGCCTGCTCGTCTCCCAGCTCAACAACTACACGCTGGCGCCGATCTCGGAGGAGCGCGTCAGCGAGGCCGCTGGGGTCAACTCGGCGGGGGGATCGTTCGGCCTCTCGTTCGGCCTGGCGCTGGCGGGCGGCGTGATGCTCGCCACGCTCGCGTTCAGCTTCACCAACCTCGCCGAGTCGAGCACGGTGCTCTCCCCTGCCGAGCAGCAGCAGGTCGCCGCGGCGCTCGAGGAAGACGCCCAGATCATGAGCAATACGCAGCTCGCCGAGCAGCTGGCCGGCCAGCCCCCGGATATCCAGGCGGAGATCATCCGCATCAACACCGAGGCGCGCCACCGCTCGCTTCAGGTCGCCCTGCTCGTGCCGCTCCTGGCGGGCTTGCTTGGCTTCGCCAACTCGTTCCGCATGGTGCGCCTGCCGGACGTGACGCCGTCGGCAGCCGTGGAGGGCATGGTCCTCGGCTGACTCGAGTCGCCCCCGCGCGATGCCACCCGCGGGCGATCCGGGGCGGCCCTAGGGCAGGCGCGAGAACCAGGCGAGCGAGGCGCCGGCCGCGATGACGGCCGCTCCCAGCGCGGCGGCCACGACGTAGTCGGTCATCTCGCGGTCCTGGGTCGTCGTGCCGACCGCCTTGCCGATGTCCTCGAAGGCCGCCCGCACCTGGTCCGCCGTTGCCGCGGTGAAGAACTGGCCGCCCGTCGTCTGGGCCACGGCCTGCAACGCCGCGGCGTCGACCGGCACCGAAACCGTCTCGCCCTGCACCGTCACGGTGCCGCTGGCGGTGCCGAACGCGATCGTCGAGACGTGTACGCCCGCCGCGGCGGCGGCTTTGGCAGCCTGCGATTCCGGCCGCCCGACCGTGGTCTGCCCATCGGACAGCAGCACGATGGCGCCTGCTTGCGGGGCCGCCGGCTGGTTGCCGTCGGAGGCGCCGGTCGTCGCGCTCGGGGCGGGCGTGGCGGCCGTCCCGGCAGCGGCCTTCGGGAGCTGGTCGAGCGCGGCGTAGATGGCCTCGCCGATGGCGGTGCCCGGCCCCAGGTGCAGCTGGTGGATGGCGGTTCGCACGGTGTCGAGGTGATCGGTGGGAGAGACCACGACCTGAGCGGTGCTAGCGAAGGCAAGCAGACCCACCCGCGTCCCGGCCGGCACCACGTCCACGAACCGCTCCGCGGCGGCCTCCGCGGCCGCGAGCCGGGTAGGTGAGACGTCCGTGGCGTTCATGGAGTAGGAGACGTCGACGGCCAGCATGATGGTGGGCGTGTTAGGTACCTCCACGGCCATCACGGGTCGGGCGAGGCCGAAGATCAGCAGGCTCAGGGCCGCCAGGTAGACAGCCGCCGCGAGGTGCCGTCGCCAGCCCGGCCGGTCGGGCGCGACGCCGTCGAAGAGGTCGATCGAGGAGAAGCGAAGCGCGTAGCGCGTGCGGCGCTGCTGCAGCACGACGTAGACGCCGCCCAGGGCGAGTGGCAGCAGGATGAGCAAGAGGCGCTCGGGGTCGAGCAGGGTCATCGGATGGCTCCTGGAGCGGCCTGGCCGGGGTGGTGTCCCACGGCACGGGCGCGTCGTTGCTGATCGAGGATGCGCACGAGCGGACCGACCCAGTCCTGGTCGGTCATCAGGCGCAGGTGGGTGGCGCCGGCGCGGCGCAGAGCCTCCGCCACCGCGGCGGCGCGTCGCCTGGCCTGGGCCGCGTAGGCCGCGCGGATCTCGGGGCGGCCGGTGTCCACGGTGCGCCGGCGACCGGACTCGGCGTCGACGAGGGTCAGGAAGCCGACGTCGGGGAAGCGCACCTCGCGCGGATCCACCAGCTCGATGGCGAGCGTGTCGTGGCGGCGGGCGAGGCGCGCCATGGCCCGCTCCCACGTGAACGGGCCCAGGAAATCGGAGATGACGATGACGAGGCCGCGGCGTCGGGCGACCAGCTCGAGGCGCTCGAGGCCCTCCCGCAGGTCGCTGGCCCCTTCAGCGGGGATCGCCTCGGCCCGGGTCAGCAGTGAGGCCAGCTGCGTCCGGCCGGCCCGCGCCGGGACGGAGCGGATGCCCTCCCCGGTGAGCAGGACGGCCCCGAAGCGATCGTGGCCACGGCAGGCGAGGGCGCCCAGGCCGGCCAGCACCGTCAGCCCCAGGTCCCGCTTGCGACGGCCGGCGGTGCCGAAGTCGAGGCTGCCGCTGAGGTCGACCAGCGCGAGCACGTCCAGCTCTCGCTCCGCGATCGCGTCGCGGACGTGCGGCACGGCCGTCCGTGCGGTGACGGTCCAATCGATGCGGCGCACGTCGTCCCCGGGCGCGTAGAGGCGGGCCTCAGCCGCCTCCACGCCGTGCCCGGTCAGCAGCGCGAGGTGATCCCCCTCGCGCAGGCCGTGCACGCGACGGGTGACCGCCAGCTCGGCGCGCCGCAGCAGGTCGGGAGTGGCGGGCCAACCCGGCCCGCCTCCGCCGGGCATCAGGCGCCCGGCGTGGCAGGCGGCAGGCCGGGCTGCGACTGGGGCGGCGCCACGAGGGGCACCCCCTGCAGCTGGGCCGGCGTCGGTGACGGCACGGGCGGAGCGGCCACCGACTCCGTCGGTACGTCCATCGTCCACACGGGGCCGGTCGGGGCGGCCGGGACCAGCCCGGGTGACGCGAGCGGCGTGGCGACGGCCGCCGGCGCTGCGTCGGCGACGACCACCTGCTGCGGCACACCGCGCCAGACGGCCGGGTCGGCGGGTGCTGGCACGGTGCGCAGCAGGCGCACCAGCACGTCGTCGATGGTCACCCCGTCGGCCAGCGCGCGATACGAGAGCACGAGGCGCAGGTTGAGCACGTCGTAGGCGACGTCATAGACGTCCTGCGGGGTGGCCCGCATGCGGCCGCGCAGCAGGGCCAGCGCACGTGCCGCACGGACCAGCCCGAGGCTGGCGCGCGGGCTGGCGCCGTACTCCAG
Organism: Candidatus Dormiibacterota bacterium; assembly: GCA_035319405.1. Lineage (GTDB taxonomy): Bacteria > Chloroflexota > Limnocylindria > Limnocylindrales > CSP1-4 > DASPUH01. The sequence goes on from DATHCS010000310.1 coordinate 7,539, forward strand.
CTGACCGGCGATCTCGGGCACGCCGTAGCGGGCCGGCTCGCGCGTCGCGAGGACGAGCCGCACGGCGTAGTCCGCGGTCGCGGGGTCCATCTCGACGGCGCGCGCCGAGGCCTGCAGGGCCACCACGTCCTCGGGATCGAGGAGCCGCGAGACGGCCGGCGCCACGTCCTCGAAGCGATGCACGATCTGCATCTCCTCAACTGGCGTGGGGTAGTCGACCGGGATGCGCATCAGGAAGCGGTCGCGCTGCGCCTCGGGCAGCGGGTAGACGCCTTCCGACTCGATGGGGTTCTGGGTCGCGACCACGATGAAGGGTCGCGGCGCGAGCATGGTGCGGCCACCGACCGTGACCTGGCGCTCCTGCATCACCTCGAGGAGCGCGGACTGGACCTTGGCCGGGGCCCGGTTGATCTCGTCGGCGAGCACGACGTTGGCCAGCACCGGGCCCGCCTCGACGTCGAAGGTCTCGCTGGACGGACGGTAGATGCGGGTGCCCACGATGTCGGCCGGGATGAGGTCGGCCGTGAACTGGATGCGCGAAAAGGTGCCTCCGATGACCCGTGCCAAGGTGGCCAGGGCCATGGTCTTGCCCAGGCCCGGCACGCCCTCGATCAGGCAGTGGCCTTCGGCGAGCACCGAGGCCAGCAGCCGGTCGAGCATGCGCTCCTGGCCGACGATGACGCGGTGGAGCTCGAGACGAACCTGCTCGAGCCGGACGTGCGGCAGATCGGATGCGTTCACTGCCCGCTCCCGGACTGCCCGCCGTTGAGCTGTGGCTCGATCTGCTGCCAGAACCACTGGAAGAGCGGGCTATCGAAGGGGTTAGTGCCATCGAACGGCGAGGTGCTGTTGCCGTTGCCGTTCCCGAACGGGTTCAGGTCGCCGAAGGGCGAGGTGCCGCCGAAGGGATCGGTGCCGCTGTTGCCCTGGCCGCTGTTGCCCTGGCCGCTGTTGTCCTGGCCGTTGCCGGTACCCGGCTGCGCCTGGCTGCCGAGGCTGCCGTTCTGCACCTTCGCCAGGAGCGTCTTGGCGTCGTTGATGGGCACCGCGAACCCGACGCCGGCGCTCTGGCCGCTCGTCGAGGCGATGGCGTCGTTGATGCCGATCACGGCACCGTTGCGGTCGGTGAGCGGGCCGCCGCTGTTGCCGGGGTTGATCGGCGCATCGGTCTGGATCAGGCCGTTCAGCGTCTGGCCCGTCTCGGTCTGCAGGGTCCGGTTCAGCGCGCTGACGATGCCACTCGTGACGGTCTCGTCGAGACCGAACGGGCTGCCGACCGCGATGGCCACCTGGCCGACCCGGACCTGGCTGCTGTCGCCCAGGGTCAGAGCCGGCAGGCCGGACTGCGAGACCTTGACCACGGCGGTGTCGATGGAAGCATCACTTGCGGCGACGGTGCCAGACACGCTGGTTCCGTCCTGCAGCTTGATGGTGACCTGGCTGGAGCCGCTCACCACGTGGGCGGCCGTCAGGATGTCGCCGTTCTCATCGGCCACGAAGCCGGAGCCGAGCCCGCTGCCGGTCTCGATCTGCACCACCGACGGAAGGATCTTGGCCGCCGTGTCGGCGAGCGGCTCCGAGCCGTTGCCCTGGGCCGAGCCACCGTTCGAGCCGGCGGAATTCGCGGGCGGGTTCGTGGGGGCCACGGCGCCGGCGGTCTGGTCGGGCGACGTGGCCTCGGTGGCCGCAAGCGGGTTGGCGACCACGAGGATCCCGCCCAGCGCGAGCAGGCCGACCAGCGCGCCCGCCCCCAGGACGAGCGGCGTGCGTGAACGACGCCGGCGCGGCGCGGGCGGGGGCGCCAGCGGCGGCTCGACGGGGCCGGTCGCAGGAACCGGCTCGGTGAGCTGGATGGGACCGGTGGGAGGGGTCGGCGGCAGGTCGCGCCAGGTGAGGTGGCGGCCGTCGCCTCCGGCGGTGAAGGGGTCCATGCGATCTCCAGGCAAGTTTCGAGGGCCCCAGGAACCTAGCGGGCGGCCGCTAAGGCGGGCCTTCAGCCGAGATAAGGAGCGGATAAAGGCGCCGACGGTTCAGGCGCTCGGGGCCGCCGTGGCCTCCCAGAGCGGATCGCCACCTGCCGGCGCTGCCGTCGTCACACTGCCCTCGCGAGCCGGCAGCCACAGGACGAAGGAACTGCCCCCTCGGGGTACGGACGTCAGGCGCACTGCGCCGCCATGGGCTTCCGCGACCTGTCGCACCAGGGCCAGGCCGATGCCCGAGCCACCGTCGCTTGCCTGGCCCTCCGCTCGCCACGCGTGGCGGAAGACGAGCGCCTGGTCAGGGGCGGCCACGCCGGGCCCGAAGTCGCGCACGCCGATCCAGCGCCAGCCATCGCGACTGCCGGCGCCGATGTGCACCGGCGAGCCCACGGGCGCATAGCGCAGCGCATTGGACACGAGGTTCGAGAGCGCCCCCTTGAGGGCAGCCCGGTCCGCCGTCACCTGCAGCCCGGAGGCGGCATCGACGTGGATCGCCAGCCCGCGCTGCCCGGCCGGTACGCGATACTCCTGTCCGATCTCCTCGGCGAGCGCGGCCAGGTCAACCGGGGTTCGCCGCTCGGCATGGGCGCCGTCATGGAACTCACGGCGCAGGTCGTCCACCGTGCGCTCGATCCGCTCACCGGCCCGCCGCGACACCTCTGCCGCCGTGCGCAGGTTCGCGGTGTCGGCCGGATCGCTCAGCGCGACGTCGATGTTGGTGCGCATCACGGCCAGTGGGTTGCGCACCTCGTGCGCCGCGTCGTCGACCAGGCGCCTCCGTTGGAGCTCGCGAACCTCGTAGCGCTCGTTGAGCGCGGCGACCGTGGCCTCGACCGGCCGCAGCATGCGTCCGGAGAGGCGCCAGGCCACGGCGAGGCTGGGCACCACGAGCACCAGCCAGGCGCTGAAGGCCACCAGCGGCAGATCGGCCGGCGCGAGCCCGAGGGCGGTGGTCTCGACGGTGGGCCCGATCGAAACGACCTGGATGGCATCGGCCAGGTCCGGCCCGATGGCGAAGAGGAAGCCGGGGCCCGCAGCCGCGGTCGTGGTGGCGGTCGCGTTGAGGAGCAGGCCGAGGCCGACCAGGCCCAGCGCTGCCACGCTCAGCAGGAGCGCCGCGATGAGCGCGGCCAGCCGCAGTCGCAGGGCGAGGGGACCGACTGCCCGGGCCACTCAGGCGTCCGCCAGCCGGTAGCCAACCCCGACGACGGTCTCGATCGGCTGGCTGGGTCCGGCCTCGGCGACCTTGCGCCGAAGGTTGCTCACGGTGACCCGCACCGTGTTGCTGAACGGATCCGCCTGCTCGTCCCAGACGTGCTCCAGGAGCCGCTCGGGGGTGATCACCTGGCCGGGGTGCAGCATCAGGTAGCGCAGCAGCGCGAACTCCTTGGGCGTGAGGTCGAGGCGAGTCGGGCCCCGGTGCACGTCGAAACGGGCAGCGTCGAGCTCCAGGTCGCCGTGGCGGATCACCGCCCCCGGGTTGACCGACTCTCGCCGCAGCAGGGCCCGCACGCGGGCCGCCAGCTCGCTGAAGCTGAACGGCTTGGCCAGGTAGTCGTCGGCACCCGCGTCGAGGCCCGCCACGCGCTCGTCGAGGCCGCTGCGCGCGGTGAGCATGAGCACGCGCGGCGCCGGCTCCCCTTCGACCAATTCGCCGGCCCGGATGCGGCGGCACACCTCCGTGCCGTCGGCGTCTGGCAGGCCCAGGTCGAGGCACACCACGTCGTACGGCGTGACGACGAGGCGCTCCAGCGCGCTCGCCGCGTCGGTGGCGAGGTCGACCGCATAGCCCTCGCGTCGCAGGCCCGTTCGCAGGGCGGCGGCGAGGTCTGGTTCGTCTTCGACGATCAGGAGGCGCACCAGGCCACCTGGTGGAGGGCAGCATCCATCAGGTTGCACCGTACGGGACGCGGGTTAAGGCGCGGTCAGCAGGACGGCTGAGTTCCGGCAATCCGAGCCGCGGAGACCCGCGGCACACTATCCACCACCGCAACGCAGGAGGGGGCCATGCTCCACGCCAGGGACCACGTGCGCGACCAGCTCGCGGACGACGTCTTCGCCTCGCACGACCTGAACGTCGCCATCCCCAAGTACCGCATCCCCTCGCGGGAGCACGACCCGCGGCACGTCTTCCAGCTGGTGGCCGACGAGTTGATGCTCGACGGCAATTCGCGGCAGAACCTGGCCACCTTCTGCCAGACCTGGCTCGAGCCGGAGGTGCGCCAGCTGATGGACCTCACGCTCGACAAGAACATGATCGACAAGGACGAGTACCCGCAGACGGCCGAGCTCGAGTCGCGCGGCGTGCACATGCTGGCCGACCTGTGGCGCGCGCCCGACGCCGCCAACACCCTGGGCACCTCGACCACCGGGTCCAGCGAGGCGGCCATGCTGGGCGGCCTGGCCATGCTCTGGCGCTGGCGGTCCAGGCAACGCACGGGAGGGCGGCCGACCGATCGGCCCAACCTGGTCACCGGCCCCGTGCAGGTCTGCTGGCACAAATTCGCCCGCTACTGGGACGTCGAACTGCGCGAGATCCCGATGGTCGGTGACCGGCTCCTGATGACGCCCGAGGAGGTGCTAGCGCGCGTGGACGAGGACACCATCGGCGTGGTGCCCACCCTTGGCGTGACGTTTACGTGCGCCTACGAGCCGGTGGCGGCGGTAGCCGTCGCGCTCGACGACCTCCAGGCACGCACCGGCCTGGACGTGCCGCTCCACGTCGACGCGGCGAGCGGAGGCTTCGTGGCACCGTTCGTCGAGCCGGACCTCGCCTGGGATTTCCGGCTGCCCCGCGTCAAGTCGATCAACGCATCGGGCCACAAGTACGGGCTGGCGCCCCTGGGCGTGGGCTGGGTCGTCTGGCGGGACGCCGCCGAGCTGCCCGAGCAGCTGATCTTCCGCGTCAACTACCTGGGTGGCCAGATGCCCACCTTCGCCCTCAACTTCTCACGCCCGGGCGGCCAGATCGCCGCTCAGTACTACACCTTCCTGCGGCTTGGTCGGGAGGGCTACCGCAGGGTCCACGAGGCCTGCTACGACACGGCCCGCTACCTGGCCGAGCAGATCGCCCGCCTGGGCCCGTTCGAGCTCCTGTATGACGGCCACGGTGGCCTGCCCGCCGTGACCTGGGCGCTGCGCGACGGGGAACGGCACGGCTTCACGCTCTTCGACCTGGCCGACCGATTGCGCACGGACGGCTGGCTGGTACCGGCCTACACGCTGCCGCCCGAGCGCCAGGACCTCGCGGTCCAGCGCGTGTTGGTGCGGCACGGATTCAGCCGAGACTTGGCACGGGCGCTCCTGGGGGACTACCGACGGGCCGTGGCCCACTTCGGCCGACACCCGGTCACCACGCCGCTCAGCGAGCAGGAGGGCGGCGGCTTCCGCCACGGCTGATCGTCACGGCCGGTGTGGGATCGACGCCTCCGCTCGGGCCGCTGGGCCAGGCTCGGCCGCTGGTGCACGCCCACGTATGGCGCTGGTGACGATGCCGACCGCGCAGAGGACCGCCGCCACGACGAACGCATCCTCGATCGCCTCGGCCAGCGCCAGGGGCGCGGCGGCGCCGGGCGCCACCGTGCCGGCCAGTGAGGCCAGGTGGGCCGGCACGCGCGCGGCCACGATCGCCCCGGAGAGGGCGATGCCGAACGCCTGGCCATCGATGCGGGCCTCGGCAAGCGTGCCCGAGGCCGTGCCCACGCGCCGAGGCGGGACCGCGCCCAGGACCGCGCTCGAGTTGGGGCTCATGAAGAGCCCCTGCCCGATGCCGACGACCGCCAGCCGCCAGACCAGGTCGGCCACGGTGAAGGCCGGGGGCAGCGTGGTCAGGGCGAAGAGCCCCATTGCCATCACGGCGATGCCCAGGCTGGCCGGCAGCCGCGATCCGATGCGGTCCGAGAGGGCGCCGCTGAACGGTGCGACGAGCGCGGTCATGAGCGGGATGGGGGTGATCAGCAGGCCCGCCTCGAGCGGTGTGTACCCCTTGCCCTGCTCGAGGAGGAACGGCAGCAGGAACGTGGCCGTGAAGAGCCCGGCGAAGGCGATGGCGACGCTCGTCAGTCCGGCCGCGAAGGCCCGGATGCGGAACAGGCTCAGCTCGATCAGCGGCTGCATGGCGTGCCGCTCGACCCACACGAAGGCTGCGCCGCACACGGTCGCCACGGCGATCAGCGCGAGGGTGATCGGGCTTGTCCAGCCCCAGGCCTGCCCCTGGATCAGCGCCAGCAGCAGCGCGAAGGTGGCGGTCGCGGAGAGTGCGGCCCCGGCCTCGTCGAACGATTGGGCGCCATCGCCCCGCTCGCTCGGCAGGATCCGGGCTGCCCAGGCGATGGCGAACAGGCCGATGGGCACGTTCACGAAGAA
>DATHCS010000311.1:0-4090 GCA_035319405.1 Candidatus Dormiibacterota bacterium
CCGCCGCGAGGCGAGCGATGCGGTGCACTGCGGGGGCCTCGGGTGTAGCGTGATGCGGTGCCCGATCTGACGTCCCTGTCCCCCGCATCCATCCTCGCGCGGCGGCCCGGGCACGGGCTCCTCTCCCCCTTCGGCCTGACCCTGCTGGGACTCGCCCAGCTCGAGGACCTCGTGACCTTCGTGGTCATGGTCCGCCTGCTCGGCCCCGGCGCCGAGCTGAATCCTCTCGCGATCGCCCTCCACGACGGCGGCCTGCTGACGGTGGTGGCGGCCAAACTGACGGTGTGGGCCCTCGTTGCAGCGGTGGCCGCGACCATCGCTCCCACGCGGCCCGGCATGGCCCGCTTCGTGATCGGCTTCGGGATCCTCGTCGGCCTGCTGGGCGCCTTCTCCAACCTGCTGACGGCCTTCTAGGAAGGGCCGGCCGCACCGGATTCGGCACGGGTCCTGGCGCGTCTGCCTGGTCAGGCGCGTTCGGCGCGCGCCTTGATCAGCCGTCCCCGCGAGGTCATGGCGCGGTTCGCCAGTGAGGCGACTCCCATCGCCACCAGGGCGCGCTCGTCCGGCGGGAGCGGCCGCACCACCGCCAGGAACTCGTCAGCGCGAGCGCGGTCGACCAGCGCCACGAGCGCCGCCCCGTCGGCAGTGAGGCGAAGCATGCGCTGACGGCGGTCGGTCTCCTCGGCCACGCGGTCGAGCAGGCCTCGACGCACCAGCCCGCCGACCACCCGGCTCGTGGCGGACGGCGAGCGGTCCAGCATCTCGGCCAGATCGCCCACCGTGAGCGCCGCCGAGCCGGCCACCGCGTAGAGTGCGGCCAGCTGGGTGAAGCCCAGGCCGAGCTGCCCCAGCTGTGCCGCGAAGCCGACCACGAGGTCGCGCCAGAGGGCCTTGCCCATGGCGATGGCGTCGGAAAGCTGGCGCGGGTTCTGGGGCTGGGCGGCGGAGCTGCCCGGATGCGCCTCCACCTCGGTCATGCCCGCAGCGTAGTCCGAGAGGGGCGATCTGTGCAACATTGCACGGGATTTGCTGGGCAGGGGCCGTCCGGCTGCTACAACTGCGGCCGATGGATCCCCTCGCGAGCCGCCGCTGAGCCGTGCTCGCCTTCATCTTCCCCGGCCAGGGATCGCAGAGCGTCGGCATGGGCCGCGTGGTGGCGGAAGGGTCGCCCGCAGCCCGAGCCGTCTTCGAGACGGCGGACGCGACCCTCGGCGAGCCCCTCTCGCGCCTCGCCTGGGAAGGCCCGGCCGGTGAGCTCGACCTGACGGTCAACGCCCAGCCGGCGCTGCTGGCCGCCTCGATCGCTTACCTGCGGGCGCTGAGCGACGCCAGGGCACGGGCAGGCATGCCGCCGCTCGAGCCGGCGTTCTTCGCCGGGCACTCGATGGGCCAGTACTCGGCCCTCGTGGCGGCCGGGGCCATCTCGCTCGAGGACGGCCTGCGCCTCGTCCGCGAGCGCGGCCGCCAGATGCAGGCCTCGGCCTCGGACGGGGCCATGGCGGCCATCATCGGCCTCGACGATGCCCGCCTGCCCGAGCTGGTGGCCACGGGCCGAACCCACGGCACGTTCGGCATCGCCAACCGCAACTCGCCCGGCCAGGTGGTGGTCAGCGGCACCCGTGCCGCCGTCGACGCGGCCGTCGAGGCGGCCCGCGGCCTTGGCGCGAAGCGCGCCATCGCCCTGCCGGTCAGCGTGGCCGCCCACTCGCCGCTAATGGCGCACGCGGCCGACGGCATGCGCGCGGCCCTCGCCCCCGTCGCCTTCGCCGACCCGTCCGCCCCGTTGCTGGCGAACGCCGACGCACACCCGCTCACGACCGGCGAGGCCTGCCGCACCGAGCTGATCGATCACCTCACGACCGGCGTAGATTGGGTGGCCGCCGTCGAGGCGATGCGCGGCGCCGGCGTCACCACCTACCTCGAGATCGGCCCGGGCCGCGTCCTGGGTGGCCTGGTGCGCCGCATCGACCCCGAAGCCACGGTCATCGCCCTCGACGATCCCGCCGCGCCGGGCGGCCTGGCCCCCGCCGCGCTCGCTCCCGACCCTGCCTCCCAGCCCACCGTCACGACCGCCTAGGAGCACGCCCGTCAGATGCGCCGTCCCGATTTCACCCGCCGTGTCGCCGTCACGGGCCTCGGCATCATCAGCCCCGTCGGCCAGGACATCGACACCGCCTGGCACAACCTCGTGATGGGCAACAGCGGGCTCAAGCGCATCACGCGCTGGGACCCCTCCAGCCTGGAATGCCAGGCCGCCGGTGAGGTCCATGATTTCGACGCGAACGCGTGGATGGACTTCAAGGCCGTCCGTCGCACGGACAAGAACGTCGTCTTCGGCGTCGCCGCGGCCAAGCAGGCGCTGGCCGATTCGGGCCTTTCGATCACGCCCGACATCGCCGACGACGTGGGCGTCGTGTTCGGGTCCGGCGTCGGGGGACCGGGGCTCATGGTCGACGCCATCCAGACGCTCGAGAAGAAGGGGCCTCGATCGGTCAGCCCCTTCTTCATCGCCAACATGCTGCCCGACACCGCCTCGGGCCAGATCGCCATCGAGACGGGCGCTCGCGGCCCCAACATGTGCGTGGTGACGGCCTGCTCGACGGGCACGCACAACATCGGCGAAGCGGCGGAAGGCATCCGGCGGGGCGACTTCATCGCCGCGATCGCCGGCTCCACCGAGACGCCGCTCTTCGAGATCGGCTACATCGGCTTCTCCAACATGCGGGGCATGGGCACACCGCGGGAGGGCGAGCCGCTGGAGACCATCTCGCGGCCCTTCGATCGAACGCGCAACGGCTTCGTGCTCGGCGAAGGGGCGGGGGCCCTCCTGATCGAGGACCTCGAGTTCGCCCGGGCGCGCGGGGCGCGCATCTACGCCGAGGTGGTCGGCTTCGGCTCGGCGGCGGACGCGTGGGACCTGATCCAGCCGATCGAGAAGGGGGACGGCACGCGTCGCGCGATCGAGATGGCACTCGAGCGCCACGGTGTGCCGCGCGACGAGGTGGATCTCATCAACCCCCATGGCACCTCCACTCCGCTGGGCGACCTGCGCGAGGCGCAGGCCTTCTGGGCCGTCTTCGGCGAGCACACGCCGCAGATCGCGATCAGCGGCACCAAGTCGATGACCGGCCACCTGATGGGCGCCGCCGGCGCCGTGGAGGGCGTCTTCACAGTGCTATCCGTCTACCACCAGTGCGCGCCGGCCACGCTCAACTACCGCGACGCCGATCCGGAGATCGACCTGGACGTTGTCCACGGCGGCGCGCGATCGATGTCGATCCGCTATGCCATCAGCGACAACGTCGGCCTGGGTGGCCACAATGGCGCGGTCGTCTTCAAGCGCTACGACGGAGACTGAGCGATGGCCGACGCGGCCGCCCCGGTGACGGTCCTCTACTTCTACAAGACCCGCTGGGGCCGCCACGACGAGTTCATGGAGCTCTTCGAGCGCAACCATTGGCCGCTGCTGCGCGAGGCGGTTCGGTCGGGGCACTTCCTCGAGGTCAAGCGCTACGCGCCGCGCTTCCACGGCGACGGGCGCGCCGACTGGGACATCCTGGTCAGCATCACCTACCGCGACTGGGACGGCCTGGCTGGCCACACGCCGCGCGACCTGCTGGCCGAGCTCTTCCCCGACCAGGCGCGCTACCAGGAGGAGGAGCGCCACCGCTTCGAGCTGCTCGAAGCGCATTGGGACGTGCCGCTCGAGGAGCGACCGCTCCCCGAGGCCTGATCGTGGCTGCGCGCAGCCGGCGGGCCATGCCCCAGGCGCGTGCCGCAGAGCGGCGCGCCGCTCGCTACGATCGAACCGCAGCCAGCCCAAGGAGCCAGCCCTACCGTGCCTGAGCAGGATCTCGCCCGCCGCGCCGTCGTGACCGGCCTGGGCGCCGTGACGCCGATCGGCAATGACCACCCCACCTTCTGGCGCAACCTGGCGGCCGGGGTGAGCGGAGGCGGACCCATCACCTCGTTCGATGCATCGGCCTACGAAGTCCGCATCGCGGCCGAAGTGAAGGGCTTCGACCCGGCGACCGCCATGGAGCCCAAGATGGCGCGCCGCATGAGCCGTTTCATCCACTTCGGCATGGCC
>DATHCS010000312.1:0-5842 GCA_035319405.1 Candidatus Dormiibacterota bacterium
CGTAGCGGGGCAGCGCTTCGATGGCCTTCAGGAACACTCGCTGCACGAGGTCCTCGGCATCGGCCGGCTCGGGAAGGCGCGCCAGGGCGAAGCGGAACACCCGCTCGGCGTAGCGGTCGTAGAGCTCACCGAAGGCCTGCCGGTCACCCGCTCGGGCACGAGCCACCAGGCGGCCGACCTCGAGGTCGTCACCCACGATCGGCCAACGGTACGGCAACGGGGCCTGACCTGGGCGGGCGGAGCTCGTTCGGCGGTGCGTGCCGGCACCGCGAAGACGACCGGAGGATGGCCCACGGGGATCGGGCCGACCCCGCGAGAAGGGTCCGAATGGCCCTGCCGGGGCCATGCCGGCGCCCACATCATCGATAAACGATCGTTGCTCGCCCGTGCTGCGTGCGCTCCTGCACCGCGGGCCTGCTTCCCAGAACCGGGTGGCCGACGGACCGCCGGCGTCCCCACCCCGAGACGACGGTCAAGCCGGTGCGGCCAGAGGAGATGGAGATGGCCAAGACGATCCTCATGATCGGGACCCTCGACACGAAGGGTCACGAATACGAGTACATCCGCGACCTCATCCGGGCGCGCGGCTACGACACCTTCGTGCTCGACGCCGGCGTCCTGGGTGAGCCGACCTTCCCGCCCGACAGCCCCGCCGTGCGCACGGCCGAGGCCGGTGGCGGTTCGCTCGCCGAGCTGCGCGAGAAGCGAGACCGGGGGCACGCGCTGGAGATCATGGGCCTCGGCGCTCGGGCGATGGTGGGACCGCTGCTCGCCGAAGGGAAGTTCGACGCCGTCTTCTGCATGGGCGGCTCGGGCGGCACGTCCATCGGGGCCACGGCCATGCAGGCCCTCCCCGTCGGCGTCCCCAAGCTGATCCTCTCGACGATGGCCTCGGGCGACGTGGCGCCCTACGTCGGCGTCAAGGACATCACGATGATGTACTCCGTCGTGGACGTCGCCGGGCTCAACCGGGTCTCCCGACGGGTCTTCGCCAACGCGGCCGGCGCGATCTGCGGCATGGCCGACGCGGTCGTGCCGGAGACGGTCCAGAAGCCGCTCGTCTCGGCGACCATGTTCGGCGTCACGACGCCCTGCGTGGACCGCCTGCGGGCTCGCCTGGACGAGGCCGGCTATGAGGTGCTGGTCTTCCACGCCACGGGCAGCGGCGGGCGCTCCATGGAGTCGCTCATCGCCGATGGGTTCGTGACGGGTGTGGCCGACATCACCACCACCGAGTGGTGCGACGAGGCGTTCGGCGGCGTGCTCTCCGCGGGACCGACGCGGCTCGACGCGGCGGCCAAGGCCGGCGTGCCCCAGGTCGTCTCCCTGGGCGCGCTCGACATGATCAACTTCGGGCCGCGCGACACGGTTCCGGAGCGCTTCGAGGGTCGCAACATCTACGTCCACAACCCGCAGGTGACCCTCGTGCGCACGACGCCCGAGGAATGCGCCAAGCTCGGCGAGATCATCGCCCGCAAGCTGAACGCCACGACCGGTCCGACCGTGCTCTTCGTGCCCCTCAAGGGCGTGAGCATGATCGATGCGGAGGGCATGCCCTTCCACGATCCGGCCGCCGACGCCGCGCTCTTCGAGGCGCTGCGCCGAGACCTCGACCGCTCCAAGGTGGAGCTCATCGAGCTCGACCTGAACATCAACGATCCCGCCTTCGCCGACGCCATGGCCGATCGCCTGCTGGCAATGCTCAAGGCAACGCCGGCGGCCCGTCCGGAGCCGGCACTGGCCGGGGCTGGGAGGTAGCCCGATGGCCGTTCCCCGCGAAGAGATCCTGCGCCGCCTGCATGAACAGGTTGCAGCCGGAAAGCCCATCGTGGGCTGCGGCGCCGGCACCGGCATCTCGGCCAAGATGGCCGAGGCCGGCGGCGCCGACATCATCATCATCTACAACTCGGGGCGTTACCGGATGGCCGGGCGCGGCTCGCTGGCGGGCCTGCTCTCCTACGGTGACGCCAACGGGATCGTGGTCGAGATGGCGTCGGAGGTGCTGCCGGTGGTCAAGCGCACGCCGGTGCTCGCCGGCGTGAACGGCACCGACCCCTTCCGGCTGATGCCCGTCTTCCTGAAGCAGCTCAAGGAGATCGGGTTCTCGGGTGTGCAGAACTTCCCCACCGTGGGGCTCATCGACGGCAACTTCCGGGCCAACCTGGAGGCGACCGGGATGGGCTACGCGCTGGAGGTGGAGGCCATCCGCATCGCCCATGAGCTCGACCTCTTCACCTCGCCCTACGTCTTCACCGCCGACGACGCGCGCGAGATGGCCAAGGCCGGGGCCGACCAGCTGGTCGCCCACGTCGGCCTGACCACCGCGGGCACGATCGGCGCGGGCGTGGCGCTCTCGCTGGACCAGGCGATCGACCGCGTCATGGCCGTCGTCGAGGCGGGACGCTCGGTGCGTCCCGACATCCTCGTGATCTGCCACGGTGGGCCGTTCGACGAGCCCGAGACCGTGGGCCTCGCCCTCTCGCGCATGCCCGGCGTGGCCGGCTTCTTCGGTGCCTCGAGCATCGAGCGCCTGCCGACCGAGCGGGCCATCCGCGGCCAGGTCGAGGAGTTCAAGCGCCTGCCGGTGGCCAGCCGCGAGGCCGTGCCTGCGTAGGCGCCCGAAGCATCGTTCACGACTGGGGATCGGGCCGCCGCCCGGTCCCCAGTCTCATGACTGGGCCCGGATTCGACCGGGCGAGGAACAACGAGCCATGGACATCGACGTCGCCCTCGTTCCCAGCCAGGCGCGAGCCTGGCGCGACGGCGTGGGCATCGTCATCGACGAGCTGCGGGCCAGCTGCACGATCGTGACGCTGTTGGACCTCGGCTGCTCGGAGCTGTATCTCACCGCCACGCTGCGCGAGGCGCGCCGCATCGCACGCACGACGGGAGCCCTGCTGGCCGGCGAGCGCCACGGCCGGACCCCGCGCGGCTTCCACTACAACAACTCGCCAGCCGAGCTGCTCGACGCCGACCTGCGCGGCCGTCCCGTCGTGCTCTGCACGACCAACGGTACCAACGTGCTGGGTCGCCTGCGCCACCTGCCGGCGACGCTGGTGGGATGCCTGGTCAACGCGCAGGCCTGCGCCGAAGCCGCGGTCCGCCTCGCCCACGCGGAAGGCTGGGACGTGCGCATCGCGTGCGCGGGGACGGCGGGGCGCTTCGCCCTCGATGACATGCTCGCGGCGGGGGTCATCGTGGCCGACCTGGTCGAGGCGGCCGGGCGACGGGGCCTCGGCTGCGAGCTGAGCGATGCTGCGTTGGCCGCGCGTCGGCTCGCCGCGGGCACGGAGGATCCGGTGGCCGTGCTCGCCGAGTCGGTCGCTGGCCGCCTGGTGACGGACCTGGGCGCCGCCGCCGACGTGACCATCTGCGGGCGCCTCGACCACAGTCGGACGGTCCCGATCCTGCGATCCGGCCCGCCCCTCACGATCGCTCGCCTCGAGGAAGGCGCGGCATGACCGACCTGCCGGTGACCACGGTCGTCAACCTGCGCGACGTGGGCGGCCTCGCCACGAATGCCGGCGCCCGTGTGCGCCCAGGGCTGCTCTACCGCTCTGGGAGCCTGAACGAGCTCGACGAGAGCGACCGGGCGCTCCTCGAACGCCTCGGCCTGCGCGTCATCTACGACCTGCGCAGCGATCCCGAGCGGACGCGGCTGCCAGACCGGCTGCCCTCGGGCGCCGATTACGTCCCGCTCGACCTGCTGGCCGATGCCACGGAAGGGAGCCCGGGCGAGCTGTTCGCGGTCATCGACAGGCCCGAGCAGGCGGCAGCCGTGCTCGGGAACGGCCGCGCGGCCCGTGTCTTCACCCAGCAGTACCGGCATCTCGTGAGCCTGCCCAGCGCCCGGGCCGGCCTGGGACGGCTCTACGGCGAGCTTGCCGGCCCGTCGCGGCGGCCGGCCCTGATCCATTGCGCGACGGGCAAGGACCGCACGGGCTGGGCAGCCGCGGCGCTGCTGCTGCTGCTCGGTGTGCCGGTCGTGTCGGTGATGGACGACTACCTGGCCAGCGGTCCGCGCCTGGCTGGCCTCCACCAGCCCTTCTTCGAGGCGTTCCGCGCCAAGGGCGGTGACCCCGAGTTGTTCGGGCCGATCCTCGCCGTCCGCCGCGAGTACCTCGACGCCGCGTTCGGCGAGCTGCGTCGCTGCTTCGGCAGCGTCGAGGACTACTTCGAGGCCGGGCTGGGCATCTCGGCGAAGGACCAGGAGGCGCTTCGCCTCGCGTTCGTCGAGCCGGCGCCGGCCGGCGAGCCGGACGGCGGGCGGCCACTCCGGGCGGGGACGGTCGCCGAAGGCGAGATCCATCGATGACCGGAGACGAGGCGGTCGCACGCGCCCGCGAGCTGTTCCTGACCGACACGCAGCGCTACGGCTGCGCCGAGACGACCTTCCTGGTGCTGAAGGAGGCCTACGGCCTGCCCGATGTCGCCGATCCCTCGCCGGCGATGGCCCTCAACGGCGGGGTGGCCTATCGCGGCGGCCTCTGCGGTGCGATCGGGGGAGCGGCGTTGGCCGTCGGCATGCTCGCCGCACGTCGCGTGGCCAGCCACGCCGCAGCGAAGCGGGCGGCACGCAAGGTCGTGGCGGCCACAATGGACGCCTTCGAGGTCGAGTTCGGGGCACTCGACTGCCGCTCCTTGATCGGCCGTGACCTGCGCACGTTAGCCGAGCATCGAGCCTTCATCGAGAGCGGCGTGTGGCGCACGACCTGCATGCGCCAGATCGAGTTCGTGGTAGGGCGACTCGCGACGCTGCCCGAGACGATGCCTGCCCGAGGAGCGGCGGAGACCTGAGCCGCCGGTCAGCGGGGCCCTGCAGCGAGCGGTCGCTCAGCCGCTGAGCGCCTCGTTGCGCAGCGAGGCGACGTCCTCCAGGCGGCGTCGCACGGCGTTGAGGAAGCGCGCGGCCTGCTCGCCGTCCACGATGCGGTGGTCCGCCGAGAGGGTCAGCTTCATGACCGGCCGCACGGCCAGCCCGTCGCCGATCGCGACGGGCGTCGCCACGGCACTCGCCACGGCCAGGATGGCCGCCTCGCCCGGGTTGATGATCGCGCTGAACTCGTCGACCGAGAACATCCCCAGGTTCGTCACCGTGAAGGTGGATCCGGTCATCTCGTCCGGCGGCAGGGTTCCCTCCCGCGCCGCCTGCACGAGGCTGGTGGCTCGCTCGTGCAGCTCACGCAGCGTGCAGCGATCGGCGTCACGGATGACCGGCACGACAAGGCCGGTCGGGACGGCCACGGCGAAGCCGAGATGGACCCGCCTGCGCGGCCACACCGACGTCCCGTCGGTGCGCGAGTTGACGTCGGGGAACTCCACGAGGCTGCGCGCCACGGCCAGCAGCACGAAGTCGGTCACGCTCGGCACCGCGGGCCCGGGCTCGCTCTCGACGCGCAGCGCCTGCACCGCGCTCAGGTCCACGTTCACGGTGACCGTGAAGTGCGGGGTCGTGGTCCAGCTCTGGGTCAGCCGCTGGGCGATGGTGCGCCGCATGCGGCTGAGTGGCTGGGCTGCCTCCCCGGCCTCGAGCGGCGGCGGGCCGAGAGGACCCTCCCCTGCGCCGGGCGGCGACGCCGCCGGCCGCGTCGCGGCACCGCGCTCGCCGGCCTCGATCGCGGCGCGCACGTCGCGCTCCACGATGCGACCCGCGGGGCCGCTCCCCGTGAGCACGCGCGCGTCCAGGCCCGCCGCGAGGGCAATCCGGGCCGCGCGAGGGCTGATGGGCGGGCCATGGCCGGCGTCCAGGAGCGGTGGCGGCGGCGCCTCGGCCGGCCGTGCCGTGGGTCGCCCCGCTGGCGGTTCGGCCGGAGCCTCGACGACGGACGTGGACTCGGGGGTC
>DATHCS010000313.1:0-5724 GCA_035319405.1 Candidatus Dormiibacterota bacterium
CCCTGACGGCTCCTTCGAGGATTTCCGCACCGACATCGCCGTCTACCGCGACGGCCAGCAGATCGCGCGCCAGGTCATCCGCGTCAACGAGCCGCTCACCGTCGACGGCTTCGTCTTCCACCAGAACACGTTCGGCCCGGCCGCCGAGCTGACCATCACGGCCGGCGACGGGACCCTGGCCTGGCAGGGCCCGGTCATCCTCGACGGGCAGTTCCAGGGCCAGCCGCAGGGTTTCCTGACCATCCCGGGCGCGCCGCTCGGCCTGATCACCGTGCTGGGCGAGGATGGCGCCGGGGCGCCGAAGTTGACGCTGCTCGGCGTGTCGGCCGGCCAGGAGGCGGGCCAGCTGCAGCCCGAGTTCGCGACGCAGCTGGCGGCCGGCGGGGCGAGCGACCCCGCCACGACCGGTGGCTACACGATCACCTTCGTGAAAGCTGATGCGTTCAGCGGCATGGTTGTAAAGCGCGACCCGGGCCAGCCTCTGATCTGGATCGCCTTTCTCTGCCTCATCAGCGGGCTGGTGCTGACGTTCTACTTCCCGCGCCGGCGCGTGTGGGCGCGGCTCGAGGCCGGGCAGCTGCGGGTGGCCATGCTGGCTGACCGCTACGTGCCCGTCGGCCGCGAGTTCGAGCAGCTGATCGCCGACCTGCGTGCGGAGGCCCCCGCCACCACCGGCTCGGGCTGAGCCTTCGGCGGACGACCGGCGAGCTTCGGCGATGCCCACGCTCGGAGAGGTGCGCAGCACCGTCTTTCCCTCGGCCAGCGCTCTTGGGGCCGTCAGTCCGGAGACGCTGGCACGATCGATCGCCTGGGTGCGCCCGCTGAAGGCCCGCACCCCGGCCTTCGACGTCCTCGAGGACGGCGACCTGGCGATCGTCCCGGAGGATGCGCTGCTGACGCTCGTGGGCGGTCCGCTCGAGCCGGCCAGCCTGGCCGAGGGCATCGCGCGGGCCGGCGCGGCGGGCGTGGTGCTGGTGGGGGAGGGCGAGATGCCGGACGCCGCAGGGTTGGCGGCGACGCGCCTGGCGGAGCTCGGCGTTCCGGCTTGGCGAGCCGTCGGCGAGGAGTCCGGCCAGCTGGAGCGGGCGGTCATCGGCTACCTCGTCAACGCCCGCGCCGAGCTGGAGCACCAGGTCGCGCGCCTGGAGGGCCAGCTCGAGGCGCTCGCCCTTGGCGGAGCCGACGCGCCGGCCTTCGTGGCCGCCATCGCCGGCTTCCTGGGGAGGGCGGCCGTCATCGAGGATGAGGCCGGCGAGGCGCTCGCCGTCCATGCCCCGCCCCGCCCAGCCGCCGCTGCCCGCGATGCGGCGCGGTATGTCGCCCGACGGGGCAGCGTCGTGCTGCGCGAGCCACTGGCCCACGTCGGCGCGCTGGCCCTGCTTGGCGCGAGTCCGGCCAGCGAGCTCGAGCAGGTCGCTCTCGCGCGCGTGGCGCCGCTCCTGGCGCTGGCGCTGGGCACGCGCGGCAGCGGACCGAGCGGACGTGCGACTCGCGAACCGGCGCTGCCGGCTGCCGGGCCCCCGTGGGTCGTCCTGATGGCCCGACAGGTGATCCCGGAAGGGGATGCTTCGCGCGCCGAGCGGGAGGAGGTTCGGCTGCGCCTGCGCCGCCTGGCGTCCGCGCGGCGCCTGGCACTCCGCGGCGATGCGGACAGCCTCGAGCTGCGCCTCGTCCTGGCACCCGCGGCGGACGATCCGCGGGCCGTCGAGCAGGCCGAAGCCGTGGCCAGCGCCGCGGGACGGCTGGTGGCCGTCTCACGGCCGTTCACCTTGGTGGCGGACCGCCCCCTCGCGGAGCAGGAAGCGCGTCTCACGCTGGAGGCCGCCGAGGCGCTTCAGGGATCAGCGCTGCTGGTACCGGGCCGGCCGATGCGGGTCGCGCAGGCGGCCAACCTGGCGGCGTATCGGTTGCTGGGCGCCCTGCACGACATGGCCGGCGGTCGCCGCGACGCGCAAGCGCTGCTCGCGCCGCTGCGCCAGGGCGGGCCCAGCCGCGAGGCCGAGCGCCTGGCGACCCTGCGTGCCGTGCTCGACCATCCGGGCATCGTCGCCGCCGCGGCCGCGCTGGGCGTGCACCGCAACACGCTGGCCTATCGGCTCGCCCGCCTGGAGGCGCTCGGCGGGTGGCAGCTCGACGACCCCGATCTGCGATTCGCCCTCGGAGTGGCCGTTCGATTAGTGCAATCGGCACAAGACTGAGGCTCAAACGCCTGCGCCACGGGCCTACCGTGGCCGGCCGGTGGCCGCTAGACTTCCTGTCATCGTGCAAGGCGCCCAAGGCGATGGCCGCCGGGCGTCGTACAGGCGTTTCTGCGCAGGGAGGATCCCGTTGACCATCGAGATGCGTGAGCTGGACCCGCTGGCCAAGATCGAGGCCGCGAAGGAGCACAACGTCCGCTTCGTCCAGCTGCAGTTCACCGACATCCTGGGCATCGTCAAGAGCGTCACCATCCCGCTCCATCAGCTCGAGGGCTCCGTCGCGCACGGCACCTGGTTCGATGGCAGCTCGATCGAGGGCTTCACCCGCATCGCCGAGAGCGATCAATGGCTGAAGCCGGACATGAACACCTTCGCCGAGATCCCGTGGCAGCCGGGACACGGCACGCTGGGCAGCGGCCCGCTCGGCAGCCGAGGCACCGCGCGCGTCATCTGCGACGTCATGACGCCCGCCGGCGACCCCTTCGCCGGTGACCCGCGCTTCGTGCTCAAGCGCCAGCTGGAGCGGGCTCGCAAGCTGGGCTACGTCTGGAACACCGGCCCTGAGCTGGAGTTCTTCCTCTTCCGGCGCGGCGAGGACGGCGAGATCGCCCCGCTCCCTCACGACCAGGCGGGCTACTTCGACTACTCGACCGACCTGGCCCAGGAGGTCCGCCTGGACATGGTCAACGCCCTCGAGGCATTCGGGATCCGCGTCGAGGCGGCCCACCACGAGGTCGCGGCCGGCCAGCACGAGATCGACTTCGAGTACTCGGATGGCCTGACCACGGCCGACAACGCCGTCACCTTCAAGTTCGCCCTCAAGGCCATCGCCAACCTGCACGGCCTCTACGCCACCTTCATGCCCAAGCCCATCCACGGGATCAACGGGTCGGGCATGCACACGCACCAGAGCCTCTACTCGATCGCCGCCGACCGAAACGCGTTCGCGGACAGCGAGAACAAGTACGGGCTCTCGGACGTGGCCCGCAGCTACATGGCCGGCATCCTGGCGCATGCCCGGGGCATGATCGCGGTGCTGGCGCCGACGGTGAACTCGTACAAGCGGCTCGTGCCCGGCTACGAGGCGCCGACCTACCTGACGTGGGGACGCACGAACCGCTCGGCCCTCATCCGCGTGCCCAAGGCCTCACCCGGTCGCACCGTCGAGGCGACGCGCATCGAGGTGCGCTGCCCGGATCCGTCCTCGAACACGTACCTCGCCTTCGCGGTCATGCTTGCGGCCGGCCTCGACGGGCTCGAGAAGGGCCTGCAGCTGTCCGACCCGGTCGAGGAGAGCCTCTTCGAGATGAGCGCGGCGCGCATCGCCGAGCATGGCATCAAGGAGCTGCCGGGAACCCTCGGCGAGGCACTCGACGAGCTCGGCAAGGACGACATCGTGCGGGACGCGCTCGGTGAGCACGTCTACGATCGCTTCGTCGCCGCGAAGGGCGAGGAGTGGGACGAGTACCGCACGCAGGTCACCGAATGGGAGATCGAGCGCTACCTCGACGCCTACTGAGCGCCTGACGGCGGCGGCCCAGGTCGCCGGAGGCGCAGATCGCAAGGCGGCGGCCCCTCCCGGAGCCGTCGCCTTGTCATGTCAGCCGAAGCGTCCGCGGTACTCCGACGGCAGGAGCGCGGCGATGCGCTCCATGAGGTGCTCGGTCCCCTCTGCTACGTCCTCGCGCCCGTTGGGCGACGCGATGTCGTTGGGCCGGTAGGGCAGTCCGAAGCGAACGGTGACGGTCGTGCCCCAGCGCGGCAGCCGCGCGCCGATGGGCCACGTGCGCTCGCTGCCGGCGATGCCCACCGGCAGCACCAGGGCATCGGAACGCAGGGCCAGCGCGACTACGCCCGGCTTGGGTTCGCCCAGGCGGGCCGTGCGGCTGCGTGTGCCCTCGGGCGCGAGGCCCAGCCAGTCGCCGCCGGCCAGCACCGTCTGGGCCAGGCGGTAGGCTTCGCGGTCGGCCTGCCCGCGCCGCACGCCGAAGCCGCCGTAGGCCCGCAGCATGGCCCCCACGAGGGGCATGCGCATGACTTCGGCCTTGGCCATGTAGCGCACGCGTCGACCCACTGCCTGCGCCACGAGGAGCGAGAGCAGCGGCGGGTCGACCACCGAGAGATGGTTGCTGGCGAGGATCACGCCCGGTTCGTCGGGCACGCGCTCGCCGCCCTCGACGACCACGCGCACGGCGAAGAGGAACAGCGCGACGCGGATGCCCAGGTTGCCCAGCCGGAAGGCGACGGGCAGGGGCGGCCGGTCAGTCGTGGTGGGCCATGCCGTGTTGCCGCGCGCCGACGGCCTCGCCACCGTCCACGCCGATGGTGTTGCCGGTCATCCAGTACAGCCGCGGTGAAGCCAGCGCGACGATGGCCTCGGCCACGTCCTCGGGCCGCGTGGGCCGGCCGGCCGGGTTACGCACGAGGGCCACGTCGTACAGCTCCTGGTACCCGGGGATGCGCCGCAGGGCGGGCGTGTCGGTGACCCCGGCCCGGATGGCGTTGACGGTGATGCCGTGAGGGATCAGCTCCATGGACAGCTGACGGATGTGCGACTCGAGGGCGGCCTTGGCCGCGCTGACCGGTCCGTAGGTGGGAACGTTGCGGATGGCCCCCTCGCTCGTCATGGCGAAGAGGCGGCTGCCTCGGGCCAGCAGCCCGGCATGGAACAGGTCGCGCGTCCAGTAGACCATCGAGTGGGCCATGACGTCGGCGGTCATCTCCAGCTGCTTCTGGCTGACCTCCTTGACGCCCGGCTCGCCCGACACGTAGGGCAGGGTGGCGCCGAAGGCCAGCGAGTGCAGGAAGACCGCCACGAACGGATCCCCACCCGCGGCGCGCCGCTCCTCGAAGCGCCGCGCCAGGTCCGCGATCACGGCCGCCCGCTTCTCCTCGTCGGCCGCGTTGACGTTGTGGAAGACGACGGGAACGCCGGTCGCCGCGATCTCGTCCCGGACGGCCTGAGCGAGCTGCGCCGTGCCCCGCAGGTCGAGGTGCACACCGGCGATGGCGTAGCCCTCTCGCGCCAGGGCCCGCGCCGCGGCGGCCCCGAAGCCGCTGCTCGCGCCCAGGATGACCGCCCAGCGCTCGCGCGCGTCGTCGCTCGTGTCCGCCATGGTGCCTCCTCGCCGGTTCCGTCGGAGCGGAGTGTAGCGGCACGCCCCCGGCCGGGCGCCGGCCTGGCCACACCAGCCCGGGCCGTCCGGCGGGGTATCCTCGCCCCCGATGCGGATCGTCAGCGTGGTCGGCACGCGGCCCCAGCTCATCAAGGCGGCCGCGCTGCAGCCGGCGCTGCGGGCGCGCCACGACGAGGTCTTCGTCGACACCGGGCAGCACTGGGACGACGCGCTGGCCGGGACCTTCTTCCGCGAGCTCGGCCTGGCGCGACCGGATCACTCCCTGGCCGCCGGCGGGGGCACGCATGCCGAGCAGACGGCGGCCATGCTGCTGGGCCTGGAACCCATCATGCGCGAGGCGGCGGCCGACGCGGTCCTGGTGTACGGCGATACGAACTCGACGCTCGCGG
>DATHCS010000314.1:0-4023 GCA_035319405.1 Candidatus Dormiibacterota bacterium
GCACGGGCGATGCGCTGCGCGTCGGCATGGCGGCCCTGCCGAGGGGCGCGCGCGTGGAGATCGAGGCGGTCGCGTTCCGCGCGCGGCTCGCCGACGCCGTGGCGCGCGAGGTCGGTTGACACCCCCTCGGGGAGGGCTGAAACTTCCGGGCATCCCCATGCCAAGTCCCCTGCCCGCGGCTCCCGGCGACGCATCCGCTGGGGCCGCGGCGCGCGTGCGATGACGACCGCGGCGATCGTCCTGGCAGCCGGCCTGGGAACGCGGATGCGCTCCCGGCTGCCCAAGGTCCTGCACCCCCTCTGCGGCCGGCCGATGCTGGCCTACGTACTCGACGCCGCGCGCGAGGCGACCGGCACCGCCCCGCTCGTGGTGATCTCGAGTGCGCTCGAGGCGCCGCTGCGAGAACGCTTCGGGGAGGCGGCGACGTTCGTGGTGCAGCCCGAGCCCCGCGGCACGGGCGATGCGCTGCGCGTCGGCATGGCGGCGTTGCCGCCCGGCGTGGACGAACTGCTGGTGCTCTCCGGTGATACGCCGCTCCTCACCTCGACCTCGATCCTCGGCGTCGCGGAGCAGCGGCGGCGGGACGCGGCGGTCATGACGCTGGCCACGATCCGCCCCGATGAGCTCGACGGCTACGGGCGGGTCGTGCGCGATGGCACGGCCGTGCTGCGCATCGTCGAGGAGAAGGACGCCAGCGAGGCCGAGCGGGCCCTCGATGAGGTCAACGCGGGCCTCTACGCATTCGATGCCGCTTGGCTGGCCGGGCGACTGCGCGACCTGCAGGTCAGCGCGGCCACCGGCGAGGTGTACCTGACCGGCCTCGTTGAGCTGGCGCGCGATGAGGGGCGGGCCGTGACCGCCATCGAGATCGAGGACCCCATGGAGCTGCACGGCATCAACGATCGCGTGCAGCTGGCCCTGGCCGAGGCGGACCTGCGCTGGCGCATCCTGGAGGGCCACCTGCTGGCCGGCGTGACCATGGTCGACCCCAGCACCGTCTACGTGGATGCCGACGTCGAGCTGGGCCAGGACGTCGTGCTCGAGCCCAACGTCATCCTGCGCGGCAGGACCACGGTCGGCGCGGGCAGCATCATCGGCGCGGGTTCGCAGGTCCTGTCGTCCACGATCGGTGAGCGCTGCCGGGTGTGGGCCAGCGTGCTGGAAGGATCGAGCGTCGAGGACGAGGCGACCATCGGTCCCTTTGCCCACCTGCGCCCGGGGGCGCACATCGGGCGCGGTGCGGAGCTGGGCAACTTCGCCGAGGTCAAGAACAGCCGTCTCGGCGCGCGCACCAAGCAGCACCACATGAGCTACCTGGGCGATGCGGAGGTGGGGGAGGGCGTCAACGTCGGGGCGGGCACGATCACCGCCAACTACGACGGCCGGCGCAAGCACCGCACCACCATCGGCGACGGGGCCTTCCTGGGGGTCGACACGATGCTCGTGGCGCCTCTCGAGGTGGGGGCGGGCGCGCGCACCGGGGCCGGCGCGGTGGTCACCCACGACGTGCCGGCCGGCAAGCTTGCCGTGGGCGTACCGGCCCGCATCCGCGAGCCGCGCGCCCGGCCACCGGACGAGGACGCGGCGGGCACCTCCGGGGCGGGCTGATGGACGTCCTGCTGGCGATCCTGGTGATCGTCCTCCTGACCTTCCTGGAGGCCATCTTCGTGGCCGCCGAGATCGCCCTGGTGACGATCCGCCGCACGCGGCTCCAGCAGCTTTCCGACGAGGGCAGCCGCGCCGCCCGCCGGACCCAGCGGCTGGTCGCCACGCCGGCTCGCTTCCTGGCGGTCGTGCAGCTCGGCGTGACGTTCGTGGGGTTCCTGGCCTCCGCGTTCGCCGCGGTGACGCTGACCGTCGCGCTGACGGGCCTGCTCGAGCAGGTCCCCGCCCTGGCCGGCTCGGCCCAGCCGATCGCGCTGCTGGTCGTGACCGGCCTGCTGGCGCTGTTCACGATCGTGTTCGGCGAGCTGGTGCCCAAGAGCCTGGCGCTGGCACACACGGAGGGCTTCGCGCTGGGGCTCAGCCCCTTCATCGACTTCACGCAGTGGCTGCTCTCGCCGATCGTGTGGCTGCTGACCACCGTCACGGGGGCGGTCACCCGGCTGCTCGGAGCGGGGGAGCTCAGCCAGCAGGCCATGACGACGGAGGAGCTGAAGCTCATCGTCGAGCGAACCGGCGAGCAGGGCGTGCTCGAGGCGGAGGAAGAGCAGATGATCAGCGCGGTCATCGAGCTCGGCGAGAGCCGCGTGCACGAGGTGATGGTGCCGCGCATCGACATCGTGGCCCTGCCCGCGGGCGCCGGCGTGGCCGAAGCGGTGGACCTCATCCTCGCCGAGGGGCACTCGCGCATCCCGGTCTACGAGGACAGTGTCGACAACATCATCGGCATCCTCTACGCCAAGGACCTGCTGCCGATCCTGCACCGCCAGGAGCCGCCGCCCGCGCTGCGCTCGATCCTGCGGCCGCCCCTCTTCGTGCCCGAGTCGATGTCGATCGACGACCTGCTGCACGAGCTGCAGCGGCGCAAGGTCCATCTCGCCATCGTCCTCGACGAGTACGGCGGCACGGCCGGGCTGGTCACGATCGAGGACCTGCTCGAGGAGATCGTGGGCGAGATCCAGGACGAGTACGACACCGAGGAGCCGATGGTGGTCCGCCTCTCCGACGACGAGGCGCGCGTGGACGGCCGGGCCGACGTGGACGACCTGGTGGAGCTGTTCGACGTCCGCCTCGACGAGGAGGATCAGGAGCAGTACGACACCGTCGGCGGCCTGGTCTACCACCACATCGGGGGCGTGCCCAGGGTCGGCGACCAGGTCGAGCTGGACGGCGCGACGCTGACCGTCGAGTCGACCGACGGGCGACGGGTCGGCAAAGTGCTGGCCGTGCGCCAGCCGCGCGACGCGAGCCGCAACGGGAGCGAGCCGGACGACTGAGGCCGGCCCCGGCCGCGCGGGGCGCCGGGTCAGGCGGTGATGACCGAAGTGATGATCTGGCCCAGGCGGGCTCGCGCGGCGGCGTCGTCCGCGCCGGTCAGTGCCAGCTGCGCGAGCGCCTCGTCACGATAGCGCCGGGCCTGGTCACGCGTGTAGTCGCGTGCGCCGGCCCGCTCGAGGATCGAACGTACCTCGGCCAGCTGCTCCGCCGACGGCTCGGCCGGCTCGAGGAGGGCCCGCAGGCGGGCGCGGTCCTCGGGTCCGGCGTGCTCGAGGGCGTAGAGCACGGGCATCGTGCGCTTGCGCTTGGCCAGGTCGGTCGGCGCCTTGCCGGTCGCCTGCTGCTCGCCCCAGATGCCCAGCAGGTCGTCGTTGAGCTGGAAGGCGATGCCGAGGGCCCAGCCGAAGTCGCGGTAGGCGCCGATGACCGCCTCATCGTCGGTGGCCAGCATCGCGCCGGCCTGGATCGAGGCGGCGATGAGCGAGGCCGTCTTGCGCCCGATCATGTCGAAGTAGAGCTCGACCGACTGGCGCCCGTCCTGCTCCGACGTCCACAGGTCCAGGAACTGGCCCTCGCACAGGGTCAGGCACGTCTCGTCGTAGAGGCGCATCAGGGCCAGAACCTTGGCGTCGCTGAAGCCCAGGGCCGAGAGGCGGTGCAGCGCCAGCCGCGAGAGGGCGAAGAGCGCGTCGCCCGTGTTGATGGCCTGGGCGATGCCCCAGATCGTCCACAGCGCCGCGCGGTGCCGGCGCTCCCGGTCGCCATCCTCGATGTCGTCGTGGACGAGGCTGAAGTTGTGGCCGAGCTCGACGGCGGCGGCCCCGGGCAGCGCGCGCTCGTGCTCGCCGGTGAGCGACTGGTAGGCGAGCAGTCCCAGCAGCGGCCGCATCCGCTTGCCGCTCGTGCCGTTGCCGCCGTCGAGCCCCAGGTGGTACCGCATCTGTTCGTACAGCGGGCGCGTGCTGGCGTCCTCGTGCTCGGCGATCAGCGAGAGGATCGTGGCCTCCGTGTCCTCGATGAGGGCCTGGAGGTCCGTTGACGTCATCACGCGAAATATGATACCAGCAGGCAGCACGCTCTAGC
>DATHCS010000315.1:0-4233 GCA_035319405.1 Candidatus Dormiibacterota bacterium
GCCCTCGGCCGGCCTCTACACCGTCCCGGCCGCCGGCGCCCGCGATCCCCGCCCGGGCCTCTCGGGGCTCGAGCCGTCCGCCCTCGTCGACTGGATGGTCGAGCACGGCGAGCGGGCGTTTCGCGCCCGCCAGGTCGCGGATGCCATCTGGGCGCACGGCGCCGTCGACGTGGCCTCGGTCCAGACGCTGCCCGGTGCGCTGCGCCACGACCTGGACGCCGAGTTCCGCGCCGACACGCTGGTGGAGACGGTCGTTCGCTCGGCCGACGGCGGGCTGACCGAGAAGGCCCTCCACCGTCTCGATGACGGCCGGCTGGTCGAATCGGTCCTCATGCGCTACCCGGCGCGAGGCGCTCGCCGCGAACGGGCCACGGCCTGCATCTCGAGCCAGGCTGGCTGCGCCGTGGGCTGCCCCTTCTGCGCGACCGGCGAGCTGGGCTACCTGCGCGACCTGGAGACCGCCGAGATCGTGGATCAGGCCCGCTACTGGCGCCGCCGCCTGGCGGCGGAGGGTCGCCGCCTGAGCAACGTGGTCTTCATGGGCATGGGCGAGCCGCTGCTCAACGCGGCTCGTGTCCTGGCCGCTGCCGAGGCGCTGGCGGACCCGCGGCGGTTCGGGCTTGGTGCTCGCCACATCACCATCAGCACGAGCGGCGTGGTGCCGGGCCTGGAGCGCCTGGTGGCCCTGGCGCCGTCCTACACGTTGGCGGTCTCGCTGCACGCCGCCCGGCCGGCGCTGCGCGACGTGCTCGTGCCCCTCAACCGCCGCTACCCGGTGGAGCGGGTGGTCGCGCTGGCGGACGCGTATGCGCGCGCCACGGGACGGCGGGTGAGCTACGAGGTCGTGCTCATCGACGGCATCAACGACACCCCGGGCGACGCGCTGGCGCTGGCAAACCTCGTCCACGGCCAGCTGGCGCACGTTAACCTGATCCCCATGAACCCGGTCGCCCACACGGCCTGGCGTCCGAGCGCCCCGGCCCGCCTGGAGGCCTTCGCCGACGTGCTGCGCTCGGCGGGCGTCACCACCACGGTGCGCCAGAACCGGGGGGTCGAGATCGGGGCCGCATGCGGGCAGCTGGCGGCGGAGCAGGCGACCTCTCCGAGCAGCGCGGCCGTGGCGCGGCGCCACGAGCTGCTGGCCCGTCGCAGCGCCGCCGCACTTCGGCCGACCTGAGCTGCGGTGCGGTTGCTCCTGCAGCGCGTGCTGCGCGCCGACGTGCGCGTCGAGGGCCGGGTGGTGGGCGCCTGCGGTCCGGGCCTGCTGGTGCTGGTCGGCGTCGGCCACGAGGACACCGCGGAGCTCGCGGATGCGATGGCGGGCAAGGTCGCCGAGCTGCGCATCTTTCGGGACGACGAGGGGCGGACCAACCGGAGCCTGCTCGACGTCGGCGGATCGGCCCTCGTGATCAGCCAGTTCACGCTGTTCGCCGACACGCGGAAGGGACGCCGGCCGTCGTTCCTGGGGGCAGCACCCCCGGAGCAGGGGACGCGTCTCTACGAGCGCTTCGCGGCGGCCCTGGAAGCCCGCGGCATCACCGTCGGTCGGGGCGTCTTCGGGGCCGAGATGCAGGTCGAGCTGGTCAACGACGGGCCGATGACGATCTGGCTCGATTCGGAGGTCCGCTGAGGTCCGGCGCCGTCATGACGGCCCCGGCCGGCGGTGGCGTCAGCCGGTCTTGCGCAGGTTGCGGCGGCAGCGCGTGCAGATGAGGGCGCGCACGATGGTGCCCCCCTGCTCGAGCCGCATCGGCTGCAGGTTCGGCTGGTAGCGCCGGTGGGCGCGCACGCGGTTCATGCCGCTCGACTGGGGGTTGAAGCCGCCCATCGAGACCTTGCCGCAGATCGCGCACGAACGAGCCATGGATCCTCGATGCCCTGGAAGACCGTCGCCACCCGGCGGGGGCGCCTGGTCGGCTCGGTACTATAGCACGCGTCGCATGCGGTCCCGAGCCCCGGGGGCCCAGGAGGAGGTCACGCTGAGCGAGCCGGCCGCGTCCGTCCCCGGACGCACCTACGTCACCGCGCGATCGGTGGCGGCCATGGTGCGCCATGCCGCCGTCGCCTGCTACGGCGTCGTGGGGGTCTCCGGTCCGGGCCTGCTGGACGACCTCCGCGGTTGGCTCGGCCTGAGCACGCCGGGAGTGGTGGTGCGGCTGCGGCCCGACCTGCGGGTCGCGCTGTACCTCTCGGTCGCGCGCGGGGTTCCCGTGGCGGAGGTGGCCAACAACGTCGACGAGGCTGTGCGCTACGCGCTCTCTCGCTCCCTCGGCCGCCAGCCGGCCTCGATCACCGTCCACGTGGCCGGGCTGCGGGTGGCGCCCCGAGCGCGCGACGCGCAGCTGGAGCCGCTCCACGACGAGCGGGCCGGGCGATGAGGCGGCGTGGGTGCGACGGCGAGGGGTTGCTGCGAGCGTTCGCGGCCGCGGTCGAGCACGTCTCAGCCCACGTGGAGGAGATCAACGCCCTCAACGTCTTTCCCGTGCCCGACGGGGATACCGGCTCGAACATGGCCGCCACGGTCCGCGCTGCACTCGACGAGGCGGAACGGGTGCCGCCCGACGAGCGGACCCTCGAGCGGGTCGGGGCGGCCATCGCCTTCGGCTCGCTCATGGGCGCACGCGGCAATTCCGGCGTCATCCTCAGCCAGATCTTCCGCGGCATGGCGAGCGGGCTGGAGGGCAAGCGCCACCTCAACGGCCTCGACCTGGCGCACGCCTTGACACGCGGCACCGAGACGGCCTACGCGGCCGTGGTCCGTCCCGTCGAGGGCACCATCCTCACGGTCATCCGCGAGGCCGCGGTGGCCGCGGTGGAGAGTGCGGAGCGCGACGCGGATCTCGAACGGGTCCTCGCCGCGGCCGTGGTCGCGGCGGAGCGGGCCGTGGCCAGGACGCCGTCCCTCCTGCCGATCCTGCGCGAGGCGGGCGTGGTCGACGCGGGCGGCCAGGGACTCTACCGGGTGCTGGAGGGCGGCTGGCGCTTCCAGCGCGCCGGGCGTCGGCGGGCCGCGCCTGCCGGGGCCGTGACCGGCCCGGGCGCCCCCTCCACGATCGTGCCCCGCTCGGACGCCGTCGGCGGGTTCGGCTTCGAGACGATGTTCCTGGTGCAGGCGCCGGACGGCGGCCTCGACCTCGAGGCGATCCGTGGGCACCTGGAGGGGATCGGCGAATCGGTGCTCGTGGCCGGCGACGCTCGCGCGGCCAAGGTCCACGTGCACAGCCCGCGTCCCGACCAGGTCATCGCCTTCGGCCTCAGCCTCGGCACGGTCAGCCGCGTGAGCGTCGAGAACCTCGACGATCAAGCGCGCGACGTCCGCGAGGCGCGTGCCAGCGCGTTCGCCGGCGAGGCGCCGGTCCTTCCGCCGGCCGAGGAGCGGTCGACCGAGGCCGCCGAGCTGCCCATCGCGGTCATCGCCGTGGCCAGCGGCAGCGGCCTCGTGCGGGCCTTCGAGGGCTTCGGCGTGCAGGCCGTCGTCGAGGGCGGGCAGAGCGCAAACCCGTCGACGGGCGAGCTGCTGCGCGCCCTGCAGCAGGTGCCCGCGCGCCAGGTCATGGTCCTGCCCAACAACCCCAACGTGCGGCTCGCGGCCGAGCAGGCCGCCGCGCTCTGCCCGGAGCGGGCGGTGGCCGTCGTCCCCACGCGCAACGCGGCCGAGGGCATCGCCGCGCTCCTCGCCGTGGACCCGGCCGGCGGAGCGAGCGCCAACGCTGGCCCGATGGAGCACGCCGGGCGCGCGATCCAGAGCTTCCTCGTGACCGAGGCGATTCGCGACGCGACCGTGAGCGGCCGCAAGGTCAAGCGGGGACAGGCGATGGCCCTCGACCCGGACGACGGGCTGCTCGCGGTGGCCGAGGACGCGGCCGAGGCCGTGCTCGGCGGGCTCTGCACGCTGGCGCCGGGCTTCGGCATCGTGAGCCTGTGGTACGGCAGCGAGGCCACGCTCGGCGCGGCCGAGGAGCTCGCCCGGCGCATCCACGTCGAATTCGCGGCGCTCGAGGAGGTCGAGGTCCGCCGCGGCGGACAGCCGCATTACCGGTACCTGCTGAGCGCCGAGTAGCCGCGTGGAGACGCGCGGCGGCCGGCCGGTTCCGACGGCTCCGGCCGACCGCTTCGCCACGCCGCTTTCGGTGAGCGGGATCCCGGGAGCGGCGGCCCTGCGCCGCGTGGGCGGCCGGCTCGGCCTGCACACCGTGCGCGACCTGCTGCTGTGGCTCCCTCGGCGGTACGACG
>DATHCS010000316.1:0-6312 GCA_035319405.1 Candidatus Dormiibacterota bacterium
GTGCCCAGGTGGCATTCGAGGAGACCAAGCGCGATCGGATAGCGATCATCGTCACCGAGCTGCCGTACATGGTCAACAAGGCGGTCCTTCTCGAGAAGATCGCCGAGCTGGTGTCCGCCAAGAAGCTCGAGGGGATCGCCGACCTGCGCGACGAGTCGGATCGTGACGGGATGCGCCTCGTCATCGAGTGCAAGCGCGATGCGAACCCGCACAAGGTGCTCAACAACCTCTTCAAGCACACCCCGCTCAAGCTCGCCTTCAACATGAACATGCTGGCCCTCGTCGATGGCCAGCCGCAGACCCTGCCCCTGAAGGCCGTCCTGCAGCACCACATCGACTGGCGACGCGAGGTCGTGCGACGACGGACCGAGTTCGACCTGGGCAAGGCGCGCGACCGGGCCCACATCCTCGAAGGCCTTAAGGTCGCCCTCGACAACCTCGACGCGGTGATCAAGACCATCCGCGAGTCGGCCGACGTCGAGACCGCACGGGCCAACCTGATCACCCGCTTCGAGCTCAGCGAGCTCCAGGCCAACGCGATCCTCGAGATGCAGCTGCGGCGGTTGGCCGCCCTCGAGCGCAAGAAGATCGAGGACGAGTACCTGCAGGTGATTCAGCTGATCGCCGAGCTGGAGGACATCCTGGCCAACCCGGCCCGCGTGCTCTCGATCATCAAGGACGAGCTGGCCGAGCTGGCCCGCAAGTACGCCGGGGAGCGGCGCACGCGCGTCAAGGACGACGCCGATCGCGAGATGACCGACGAGGACCTGATCGCCGACGAGGACGTGGTGATCACGGTCTCGGGCCGCGGGTACATCAAGCGCCAGCCACTGGCCACCTACCGTCGTCAGGGCCGCGGCGGCAAGGGCATCATCGGCGCGCGCACGGTCGAGGAAGATGCCCTCGAGCACCTGCTCGTCGCCAACACCCACGATTGGGCGCTCTTCTTCACCAACCGCGGCCGGGTCTTCAGCTCGAAGGTGCACCAGATCCCGGACGCGTCGCGGCAGGCGAAGGGCATCCCGATCATCAACCTCGAGGGTGTCCAGGTGGAGGCCGGGGAGCTGGTGCTGTCGGTGCTCACCACGCCCGACTTCGAGAAGGGCCACAACCTGGTCATGGCCACCCGGCGCGGGATCATCAAGAAGACGCCGCTGGAGCAGTTCGAGAAGGTGCGCTCGTCGGGCATCCGCGCCATCACCGTCAACGAGGGCGACGAGCTGGCCTGGGTCGAGACCTCCTCGGGCCAGGACGACGTCGTGGTGGCCACGGCACTCGGCCGCATCGCCCGCTTCAACGAGGCCGAGGTCCGCCCGATGGGCCGCGAGGCGGCGGGTGTCATCGCGATCCGCCTGGCGCGCGAAGGCGACCGCGTGGTGGGCATGTCCGTGGTCCAGCCCGGGGCGGACATCCTCGTGCTCACCGAAACGGGCTACGGCAAGCGCGTCGCCCTTTCCGACTTCCGGACCATGCATCGCGGCAGCCAGGGGGTGCGCCTCATCTCGCTGGAGGGCTCCAAGACGGGGCCGGTCGCGGCCGTGCAGCTGGTGACCGAGACCGACGAGGAGCTGCTGCTGATCAGCTCCGGCGGCCAGGTCGTGCGAACGGACGTCAACGCGATCAACCGCTACGGCAGCGCCGCGCGTGGCGTGATCGTGATGCGCCTCAACGAGGGCGACACGGTGGCCGGCATCGCCGTGTTCCGGGCGGGGCTGGCAGAGCAGCGGGCGATGGGCGACAATGACGGCCCCGCCGGGGACGGGACACCGGCGGGCGGCTGAGGAGCTGCCTTCGTGACGCTGGAGTCGACGCCGGGGTCGTCGCCCCCATGAGCGCCTTCGGGACGCCGGGCCGGGTCGGGCTGGGCGAGTACGACCTCTACAGCGGGAATGCGAACCCTGCCCTGGCCCAGAAGATCGGGCGCTACCTGGGCCGCGAGCTGGGCCGCGCCGAGGTCTTCGAGTTCGCCAACGAGAACATCTTCGTCAAGATCCTTGACAACGTCCGCCAGCGCGACGTCTACCTGATCCAGCCGACCTGCGCGCCCGTCAACAAGTCGATCATGGAGCTCCTGATCATGATCGACGCGTTCAAGCGGGCCAGCGCAGGACGCATCACGGCCGTGGTGCCCTTCTACAGCTACGGACGCAGCGACAAGAAGGACCAGCCACGCGTGCCGATCACGGCCCGCCTCATCGCCGACATGATCCAGGTGGCGGGCGCCGACCGGCTCCTCACCATGGACCTCCACCAGGGCCAGATCCAGGGCTTCTTCAGCATCCCCGTGGACGAGCTCACGGCGGTCCACCTGCTGAGCAACTACTTCCGCCGCAAGCGGCTGGAGAACCTCGTGGTCGTCACCGACCTCGGCTTCGCCAAGCGTGCACGGGCTTTCGCGGAGCTCCTCGATGCTCCGCTCGCGATCATCGAGAAGCGGCGCGTGGGCAACCTCGACCGCGCCGAGCTGATGAACGTCATCGGCGAAGTGCGCGGCCGGCGAGCGGTGATCGTGGACGACGAGATCGACACGGCGGGGACGCTCATGGAGACGGTCCGCGCGCTGCAGCGCGAGGGGGTCGAGGAGATCTACGCCTGCGCCACCCACGGGGTGCTGAGCGATCCCGCCGTGGATCGCATCCGCGACTCGGCGCTGCGCGAGGTCGTCGTGACCGACACCGTGCCGCTGGCCCCCGCCAAGCGCATCAAGAAGCTCCGCCAGCTGTCGGTGGCGCCGCTCATCGGCGAGGCCATCCGGCGCATCCACGAGGGGGAGTCGGTGGGTGCGCTCTTCTCCAGCGAGCTCCAGCTGGTCGAGGAGATGCTCCTCTGGGACAGCTCCGAGGACGAAGCGGAAGCCGATGGATCGAGTCGTGGCGTCCGCGCCGCGCGCGAGCCGGCCAGCATGGCCCCCGACCGATGAGCCTGAAGCTGTACCGGCCAAGCGGCCGCGACCTCGAGCCCAGCCCCGTCGAGCCCGAGGACTGGCGTAAGGACCTGCGCTCGACGCGCTGGAAGCCCTCGCGCCTGGCCAATCCCGAGGCGCAGCCACTGCGACCGTGGCAGGGGTTGCTGTTCTTCGGCGGTTTCGCCGCGCTGACCTTCGTGCTCGTGGTGCTCGGCTATGTGAGCGGCTTCTGGAGCTGAGTCCGCGGTGGCGGACGGTCGCCGATCGGGCGATCAGGCGGCGCGGCCTATACTTCGGCTTCCCATGAAGAACTTCCTGTCGCGCCTCACCGGTGGCGGCGCGAACGACGTGCGGCGGCTGCAGCCGCTGGTCGACGAGATCAACGCCCTGGAGCCGGAGTTCGAGGCGCTCTCGGACGACGCGATCCGCGAGCGCATGCTCAACCTCAAAGCGGAAGTCCTCGAGGACGGCGCGCCCAGCGAACCCTCGGACGATGAGCTGAATCACCCCGAGCGCGAGCGCCGCCGCGAGCTGCGACGCGAGCGCGAGAAAACCGATACCCGCCACCTCCAGCGCGTCCTCGACGACACCCTCCCCGAGGTCTTCGCGGCGGCCCGCGAGGTCAGCCGCCGCAAGCTCGAGATGCGCCCCTTCGACGTGCAGCTGCTCGGTGGGATCGTGCTCCACCAGGGCAAGATCTCGGAGATGAAGACCGGCGAGGGGAAGACCCTCGTCGCGCCCCTCGCGGCCGCCCTCAACGCGATGTCCGGTCGCGGCGTGCACGTGGTGACGGTCAACGACTACCTGGCGAAGCGCGACCCGCAGTGGATGGGCCCGATCTTCCATGGCCTGGGCCTCAGCGTCGGGGTCATCCAGCACGAGGCCGCCTTCATCTTCGACCCCGACTACCGCACCTCGGACGAGCGGCTGCTGCACCTGCGGCCGGTGGAGCGGGCCGAGGCCTATGCCGCCGACGTGACCTACGGCACCAACAACGAGTTCGGCTTCGACTACCTGCGCGACAACATGGTCCAGGAGCTGGGCCAGCGCGTGCAGCGGGGGCGCTACTTCGCGATCGTCGACGAGGTGGACAACATCCTCATCGACGAGGCGCGCACGCCCCTCATCATCAGCGGCCAGGCGGCCGAGTCGGAGGATCTCTACTACCAGTTCGCGCGTCTCGTGCCCCGCCTCCAGGGCCGCCCGGACGGGGCCGAGGAGGGCGGCGACTACTTCATCGACCTCAAGGAGCACGCGGTGTCGCCCACGGAGGAAGGCGTCGAGAAGATCGAGCGCATGCTCGGCGTGGAGAACCTCTACTCCGCCGATCCGCGGCTGGCCCGTCACTTCGAGCAGGCCCTGCGGGCCCACGCGCTGTACAAGCGCGACCGCGACTACCTCGTCAAGGACGGCGAGATCATGATCGTGGACGAGTTCACCGGCCGCCAGATGCCCGGGCGGCGCTGGTCCGAGGGCCTCCACCAGGCCATCGAGGCCAAGGAGGGGCTGCGCGTCCAGCACGAGTCGGTGACGCTGGCCACGATCACCTTCCAGAACTACTTCCGCCTCTACGACAAGCTCGCCGGCATGACCGGCACCGCGGCCACCGAGGCGGAGGAGTTCTTCCGCATCTACGGGCTCGAGGTGGCGGTCATCCCCACCCACCGACCGATGATCCGCGACGACGAGGCCGACGTCGTCTACCGCACCGAGCCGGCCAAGTTCGAGGCGCTCATCGACGAGATCGAGGAGATGCGCGAGGCCGGCCGGCCGATCCTCGTGGGCACGATCAGCGTCGAGAAGAGCGAGGTCCTGAGCGAGCTCCTCAAGCGACGCGGCGTCAAGCACGAGGTGCTCAACGCCAAGTTCCACGAGAAGGAAGCCGAGATCGTGGCCCAGGCCGGCCGCAGCGGCGCCGTGACCATCGCCACCAACATGGCCGGCCGCGGCACCGACATCATCCTGGGCGGCAACCCGGCCGGGCTGGCCTCGCAGGC
The DNA here is from genome assembly GCA_035319405.1 of Candidatus Dormiibacterota bacterium. GTDB lineage: Bacteria > Chloroflexota > Limnocylindria > Limnocylindrales > CSP1-4 > DASPUH01. Next base: position 4,903 of record DATHCS010000316.1, read on the forward strand.
GCTCCACCGCAAGGGGATCAATCCCGCCGAGGCTCCACCGGAGGTCTACGAGGACGCCGTCGAAGAGGCGCGCCGCGAGTGCACCGAGGATCACGAGCGTGTGGTCGCCGCCGGCGGCCTGCACATCATCGGCACCGAGCGTCACGACGCCCGGCGCATCGACAACCAGCTGCGCGGCCGTGCGGGGCGCCAGGGGGACCCCGGGTCGAGCCGCTTCTACCTGTCCCTTGACGACACGCTGATGAAGCGCTTCGCCTCCGACCGGGTGGCGGGCCTCATGCAGCGCTTCGGGCTGGAGGATGACGCCGCCATCGAGTCGGGCATCGTCTCGCGCGCCATCGAGGGCGCCCAGACACGGGTCGAGGGCTACAACTTCGACATGCGCAAGCGCGTCGTCGAGTTCGACGACGTGATCAACAAGCAGCGCGAGCTGATCTACGCCGAACGCGACAAGGTGCTGCGCAACGAGGACCTCACCGACACGGTGCGGGACTTCCTCGAGGAGGAGGTCGATACGCTCCTGGCGGCGCACCTCGATCCCTCCATCCCACCGGACGACTGGGACCTCGAGTCGCTGGCCAAGGAACTGGCGGGCATCGGCCTCGACGCGGCCCGCGTCAGCGCCGACGCGCTGTGGGATCTGGGCACCCGCGAGGCCATGGAGGACGACATCAGCGGGCAGATCGACGCGCTGCTGGAGGATCGCCAGGCGACCTACGGTCCCGAGGTCTGGGCCCTCGTCGAGCGGGTGGTGCTCCTGCGGGCCATCGATACCCTGTGGGTCGAGCACCTGACCGAGCTCGACGACATGCGCCGCGGCATCGGCCTGCGCGGATACAGCGGCGAGGATCCGCTACAGGCCTTCAAGAAGGTCGCCTTCGGCCTCTACGAGGAGCTGCGCGGCTTCATCCGCCAGCAGGTGGCCCACACGATCTTCCGCGTGAGCGTCGAACGGCAGCCCGCGCCGCTGGCGACGCCCCTGCCTGGGCCGGGCCAGCCCGCGGCCGATACGCCCGCAGAGGGGGACGGTACGAGACACCAGGATGGCGCGGCCCGGCCGCTCACGGCCACGGCCGCCGTCGGTGCCCGAGTGGCCACGACCGGCCGGCAGGCAGCCGCCGCGTCGCGCCCGATGCGCCTGCAGCACGGAGACGGAGACGCGGTCGACGGCGCGCCGGCCGCGCGGGCGCCGGGACAGCCGAAGCTGGGGCGGAACGATCCGTGCTGGTGCGGGAGCGGCCTCAAGTACAAGAAGTGCCACGGTCGCTGACCGGCGAGCTGGCCAAGCTCGGGCTGGCCGTCGTGGTGGGCGCCGTCGGCCTCACAGGCTACGCCGCGTTCCGCATCTGGCAGCAGGGCCAGGTCGACGAGCGCGGCAACCCGGTGGGGGCCATCGTCGTGCTCGGGGCG
>DATHCS010000317.1:0-2842 GCA_035319405.1 Candidatus Dormiibacterota bacterium
CCCGGTCAACCAGCCTGGCGCGTCCGCCAGCGGTCCACAGGTCCAGGTGGACACGGTCTATGTCGCGCCACCGCCAGCGCCTCGCACGATCACCGTCCACCACTCCGTTGCTGCGGGCAGCCACGAGCACGACGACGATGGCAGCGACGATGACTGAGCGAACGCGACCGGCCGCCCGGGCAACGGTCACACGAAAGAGCCGCCCCGACCCAGGTCCACTGCGCCTGGTCGCCGGCGTGACCGGCCTGGCGGCGCTGAGCGCCATCGCCACGGCCGTCATCAGCGGCGGCAGCGCGACCGCCAACGGGGTCGGCGGCCAGGCCGTCGCGGCTGAGGCGCCTGGCCCCACCGCCCCGGTCCAGCACGTCACGCGCTACGTCCAACTCAAGCCCGGCCAGACGGCGCCTCCGCAGGCGACCGTCACGCAGCAGCCCGCCCCGCCGCCGCGGGTGGTCGTGGTCACCACCACGCACCAATCGGGGCTTCCATGATCTCCGCTTCGGACGTCGCGCAGGACCACGTACCCCCGCTCACCGTCCCGCCGGCTACGATCGGTCGCGACCGACCCGATGTCTCGGTGGAGGCGCCGCTGATGGGTGGACGGGTCGCGATCCACCTCGGCCTCGACCCGGCCGCGGCTCCACGATCGGGCGACGTCGTCCGCGCGCGCGCCGACGCGAGGGCCATCCTGCACCGTCTGGAAGCGTGGACGCGACGCCTGAGCCGTCACCGGACGGAGTCGGACCTGTCGCGCCTCAACGCGGACCCCAACGCGGAGGTGGCCATCGGGCCGACCCTGACGGCGATCCTGGATTGGAGCCGCGCAGCCGAAACCCGCACCGACGGCCTGGCCGACGTGACCCTCCTTGAGGCCCGGCTGGCGGCGGAAGGGCTGGTCGCGGTGTCCGGCAGGCGATCGTCGGGGAGCCGAGCGTGGTCACTGCGTCGTGGACCGCGCGGAGCCAGCGTCCAACGCCCGGCTGGGCTTCGGTTCGACCTCGATGGCGTCGCCAAGGGCTGGCTTGCAGATCGAGCGCTCGCGCTGGCGCAGGACTACCCCTCGGCCATCATCGATGCCGACGGCGACCTTGCGATCCGCCACGCGAGCGGGCGGCCATGGCACTTCGCGGTGGACGGTCCCGACGGCGGGTCGATACCGCTCGCCGTGCTGCGACTGCCGGCCGGCCGCTACGGGCTGGCGACGTCGGGCACCTCGGTCCACCGCTGGCAGGTCGCCGGTCAAGCGCGGCACCACCTGATCGATCCGCGTACCGGCCTATCTGCGGATCGCGACGTGGTGCAGACGACGGTGCTTGCCGTCAGCGCCCGTCAGGCCGAGGTGCTGGCCAAGGCGGCCCTCATCGCGGGCTCGGCCGCGGCCTTGCGGCTGCTCGAGCGCCATGACGTCTACGGCGCGCTGCTCGTCACCATCGACGGTGAGCTCCTGGCCACGCCCGGCACGCTGAGCTGGCTGGCATGAGGTTCGTGGGTTTCAGCGCGAGAACGCGCGCCGTGCGCTGGGGCCTCTTGGCGGTCAGCCTGGGCATCGTGCTCGGTGCGACCGTGCCGCAGGCGCTCGGAGCGCTGGGCAACGCGATCCTGGCCCAGCCCGACAAGCTCGCCTGGTACACCGAACGCCTGGTCGGCTTCCTTGCCTACTTCGCCCTGGTCGGCTCGGTCGTCTATGGCCTGCTGCTCTCGACGAAGCTCATCGACGCCCGCAGCCAGCGTGCCATCACGTTCTCCCTGCACCAGGATCTCGCCGCGGTCGGCCTGGGCCTGGCGGCCGTACATGGCGCCCTGTTGGCGCTTGACCACACCATGCCATTCACCTTCGCCCAGATCTCGATCCCGTTCGCGGCGCCGTACCGTCCGATCTGGGTAGGCGTGGGTCAGCTCGCCTTCTACGCGGCCCTCGTCGTCGTGTGGAGCTTCTATGCCCGTCGCCGCATCGGCCAGCGCGCCTGGCGGTCCCTCCACTACCTGACCTTCCTGGCGTTCCTTGGTGCGACCGCGCATGGTCTCGCATCGGGGACCGACAGCGGCACCGCGTGGGCGTGGTGGACGTACGTTGGTGCCGGCATGGCGGTTGCCTTCCTGCTGACCTACCGCGTATCGCTCGCGGCGGCACGTCGCAGGGGCAGGGGCGCGGCGCCTCAGGCGCCGCTCAGTTCGAAACCGACCTCATCGACGTAACACCAGAACCAGTCCTCGCCGGGCTCGGCGGACTGGACGATGGGATGACCGCTCGCGTGGAAGTGGGCGGTCGCATGGCGGTTCGGCGACTGATCGCAGCAGCCCATGTGGCCGCAGGCTCGGCACAGGCGCAGGTGGACCCACCAGCTGCCGATCCGAAGGCAATCCTCGCAGCCCTCGGCGGAGGGTTTGACTTCGAGGATCTGATCGAGGTGCGTGCATCCGAGGTCGTCGTCGCCCATGGCCCCATGATGCGCCTGTGCGCCGTCAGCCGTGGCAGGAATCGGCCGCGCTGGGCGCGGCCGCTCAGGTGCCCAGCGGCTCGCGAACGAGGATCACCGTGACGCGACCCGGGCGCAGCTCACCGCGCAGGATCAGCACCTTGTTGACCGCGCTGCCGACGCCATACGCCTCGCGGGAGCGCACGTCCTCGATCGGCAGGCTGTATCGCTCGATGCGGCGCAGGGCCGCGGGCAGATCGGCCACGATCTTCTGCGCGCCCGCGACCAGGATCACGTGCCCGGCTCCGGAGGCGTACGGGCCCAGCTGCGAACCGGTCTTGGAGGCCGCCACGAGCTGGCCGTCCTCGGTCACCGCCTGCACCGAGCCAAGCATGTAGTCGGGCGCCGCACCGAGCCGGCGCATC
>DATHCS010000318.1:0-4238 GCA_035319405.1 Candidatus Dormiibacterota bacterium
GTCGGTGCCCAGCCCGGCCAGGCCGAAATGCTGGTCCTGCAGGGCATGGGTGAACTCGTGGGCGACCGTCGTGCGCTCCAGGGGCCCGAACGAACCGCCTCGCTGGACGACCGAGAGTGCCTTGGCCTTATCGTCGTAGAAGCCGATGACCTGGCTGCCCAGCAGTCGTTCCTCGAGCGCCTCCAGGTCGGCGCCCGCCGGCAGGAGCCCGAGGCGGGTGAGGAAGGCGCCCTGTGCCGCGATCCGCTCGTGCGGGTTTTCGTCGCGGAAACGCTGCTTGAGCTCGGCCACCAGCTGGGCCTCACCGATGACGCGGCTGGGCACCTCGCGCGTGGGCTGCAGTCCGCGCAGGGCGGGCACCTGCGCCTCGACGGCCGCGATCGCCGCCAGCAGCTGCGGATCAGAGAGACCGCCTGACGCGCCGGCGGAGCCGCTGGCGCCCGGGCCGCTGCCGCTCGGTGCCGGCGACGGCGTGATCGAGGGGCTGGTGCCGGACGGCGCGTTCGAGGCCGCGGGTTGGCCGGCGCCGACCAGCAGCAGCGAACCGACGCCCACCAGCGTCACCAGGAGGACCAGCACGGCGATGGCGAGGGGCAGCCGCGACGGCGGGCCGCTCGGTCTCGGCACGGGCGGTTGGGGCGCGGCGGGCTCGATCACGGGGCGCATCCTAGCGGCCAGCGGCCGATCGCCCTGCCGAGGCGGTCAAGATGTCGGTTTCTTCACCGACTGCGGCCTTGAGGCTTCACGCGCGGCCGGTAGCGTTGTGGATGCGGAATTGCGGAGCTCCGGCTCCCAGTTCCCTCTCCCTCCCTCCGAACGGGGAGCGCCGATTGGGCAGGCGCTCCCCGTTCATCCTTTTCTGGGAGAATCGGGGCGTGGAGATCACCTGGTACGGGGAGACGTGCGTCCGCCTGCGGGGCCGCGAAGGTGTCGTCGCGGTGGACGCCTACCGCTCGATCGTGGGCCCGACCGGGCGGGGGCTCACCGCCGACATCGTCGCCTACAGCCATGCCGATCCACGCCCCGACGTGCCCCGCGGTCGGCGCGGCGCGCGTCCGGCGCCGAACGGTCACGTGACGCTGCCCACCAGCCTCCAGGATGCCTTCGCCCTCGAGGGGCCCGGCGAGTTCGAGGTCCACGACGTGCTGATCACCGCCGTGCGAACGTATCGCGATGAGTCCAAGGGCGCACTGCACGGGCCGAACGTGTCGTTCGTCGTCGAGCTCGACGGACTCCATGCGGTCCACCTGGGCGACATCGGTCACCTGCTCAGCGAGACGATGCTCGGTGAGATCGGCGCGGTGGACGTCGTCTGCGTGCCGATCGGCGGTCACCTGAGCGCCGCGCGGGCCGCCGAGCTGGTGGCCCAGCTCGACGCCAACCTGGTCGTGCCGTTGCCGGTCTGCGAGGCGGAATCCGACTGCGACCGGGAACTCGCGCGGTTCCTCCACGAGATGGGTGTCGGGCAGGCCCCGGATCCGCAGGCCAGGCTGACGGTGACGCCCTCGTCGGTGCCCCAGGAGCTGACGCTGATCCGCCTCGAGTCGCGCAACAAGGGCTAGGCGCGCGCCAGGACCACCTGCCCCCGCTTCACGACCACGCGGGCCAGGTCTGCCCCCAGCCAGTAGGGGATCTGGCGATGGCTGGGCACGTCCCACACGACCAGGTCCGCCTGCTTGCCGGGCTCCAGCGAACCGTGCGTGTCGGCCAGCCAGAGGGCCTGGGCGGCGTTGATGGTCACCGCCGCGAGCGCTTCGGTCGGGGTCATCCGCAGACGCAGGACGGCGAGCGACAGGACCAGCTGGAGGTTCGGTGTCGGCGACGTGCCGGGGTTGAAGTCGCTGCCCAGGGCGACCGGGATGCCGCGCTCGATGTAGGTGCGGGCGGGCGCGTCACGCGACTTCAGGAGGAAGAGCGTCGTGGCCGGGAGGAGGGTCGCGACGACCGGGTGTTCGCTCTCGGCCGCACGTGCGAGCGCGACGACGCCCTCCCGCGACGGCGCAGCGAGGTGGTCGGCCGAGGCCGCCCCGAGGTCCGCCGCCAGCTCAGCGCCGCCGGAGGGCGCGAGCTCGTCTGCGTGCAGTCGGGGCGAGAGGCCAAGTCGCTCCGCCTCCAGCAGCAGGCGCCGGGACTGGTCCGCGCTGAAGACGCCGACCTCGCAGAACACGTCGCAGAAACGGGCGATCCCCTGTGCCGCGATGCCTGGCAGCTGCTCGCGCAGGATGGCCGCCAGGTAGGCATCCGTGCCGCCTCCGGGCCGGTCGCGGTACTCCGGTGGGACCGCATGGGCGCCCAGGAAGGTGGGCACGATCTCGATCGGACCTTCCTCGCCCAGCGCTCCGGCCACCTCGAGCAGTCGGAGCTCGGTCGGCAGGTCCAGGCCATAGCCTGACTTGGCCTCCACGGTGGTCACCCCGTGGGCCAGCATCTCGTCGAGCCAACGCCGGCCGTGCTCGTGCAGCTCCGATGCGCTGGCGGCGCGCGTGTGGGCGACGGTGGAGAGGATCCCCCCGCCCGCCGCCAGGATCTCGAGGTAGCTCGCGCCGCGCTGCCGGAGGCCCAGCTCGGCTTCTCGTTCGCCAGCGAAGAGCAGATGGGTGTGCGGGTCGATGAGGCCGGGGGTGACCGTCCCCCCGCGCGCGTCGATAACCGTGAAGCGCGCCTCGTCGGTGTAGCCGGCCGCCGCCAGCGCTCGGCGCACGTCCGGCTCCTGGCCGACGGCCACGATGCGGCCGTCATAGGCGGCGATCGCGGGTCGGTCTCCGAGCAGCGCCGCCTCGTCCTGGGATGGCCCACGCCGCGGGCCCCCGGCGAACGTGGCGATCTCGGCGGCGCCCGTGATCAGCAGGCCGGGCACGGCGGGCCGGCCCCCGTCGGGCACCGCGGACCCGTCGGCGCGGCGCCCCCCGGCCAGGACGCGCAGGGTCATGGGGTCGAGGCGGACGCCCCGGCCTCGGCCGCAGCGAGTCGCAGCTCGAGGGCCATGGTCGGCTCGAAGCCGCGGATGCGCAGCCAGTCGGCCGCCTCGCCGAGACGGGCCTCGACCGGCAGGTCGGGAGGGATCTCGAGGTGATCGGCCACCGCGACCAGGGCGGCCAGCGGGGCAAGACCGATGAGCTCCGACTCGCGGAGCTCCACCCCTTCCGCGGCCGCCAGGTCCCGCACGGTCTCCCACACCAGCCACATCGGCGTGACGGCGTGGTCGAGCAGGTTCATCGAGACCTGGGCACAGCCCAGCTCCTCGAGGAAGAGGCCGAGCGCCTGGACCCGCGGCAGGCCGCCGGATCGTTCGCGCACTCGATGCGCGATGCGCTTGGCCAGGTCGAGGTCGCGTGACTCGAGGTTGATGTTGTAGGCGATGAGGAAGGGGCGCGCCCCGACGGCGACCGCGCCGCCGGTCGGGTGGAGCCTGGCCGGTCCGAAGTCGGGTTCGCGGCCGTGCTGTGCGATGAGCGCCTTGAGGCCCTCGTACTGGGGCCGGCGCAGGTCCGCCAGGGCGACGCGGTCCTGGCGCGTGGCCGCCTGCGCGTAGAGGTAGACGGGCAGCTGGAAGGTGGCCGCGATCCGTGCCCCGAACGACCGCGCCAGGTCCACGCACTCGGCCAGGGTCGTGTCGCCGAGCGGCACGAACGGGATGACATCCACCGCGCCGATGCGGGGGTGCTGCCCCTCATGGACCTCCATGTCGATGCGCTCGAGCGCGACGCGCACGGCCGCCTCCATGGCCGTGGTGACCGGCTCGGACGGGCCGGCGAAGGTCAACACGCAGCGGTTGTGGTCGGGATCGGCGGTACGGTCGAGGAGGTGCACACCCGGCGTGTCGGCCACGGCCGACGCCAGCGCGTCGATGACGTCCCCCCGGCGCCCCTCGCTGAAGTTGGGGACGCATTCCACCAGCCTGGCCACGATCCCTCCTCGCCGTGGCGAGCCTTGCCGCTCGACCGGCCACGCCGGCGGCCCAGCGCTCCCGACGCGCGGCCAGTGTACCGAGGGAGACTAGGGCCCGGTGACGGTAAGGATCCCGGTCATGCCCTGCTGCTCGTGGCCGGGCAGGCGACAGACGTACTGGTAGGTGCCAGGTGCCAGCTGGACCGTGAGGGGCAGCGTCAGGCCGGGCACGAGGCCTTCCACCTCGTCGACCACGCGGTCGCCCTGCAGGAGCTCGAACTCGTGCTCGACGGTCCCCCCGTTGTGGATGGCGAACGCGACTGTGCCGGCGTGCACCTCGAGGGTGCTGG
>DATHCS010000319.1:0-2361 GCA_035319405.1 Candidatus Dormiibacterota bacterium
GCGGATCGCGGCGACGACGGCGGGGCCGGAGGAGATCGTCGGGGGCTCCCCGACGCCGCGGACGCCGTAGGGCGCGTACGGGTCGGCGTACTCGAGCACGTCGATCCGCATCGGTGGCATGTCGAGGATCGTGGGGATGAGGTAGTCCGTGAAGGACGGGTTCCTGATCTTGCCGCCCCTGATCTGGATCTCCTCCATCACGGCCAGCCCGAGCCCCTGCGCCGAGCCACCCTGGATCTGCCCGACGACCGCCTGCGGGTTGATGGCCTTGCCGACGTCCTGGGCGCAGTCGAGCGCCACGACCTTGATCAGGCCGAGTTCGGTGTCCACATCGACGACCGCGCGGTGCGCCGCGAACGCGTACTGCACGTGCGCGAACCCCTGGCCGGTCTCCGGGTCGACCGCCTCGGTCGGGCGGTGGTGCCACTCGACCGTCTCCTCGACGGCCTCGTCGCCGAGCAGATCGGCCAGGTCGCCGATGATCCCCTCGCTCTGCGAGACCACCTTGCCCCCGTCGAGCCGCAGGTCCGGCACGGAACGCCCGATCTGCTGCTGGATGACCTCGAGCGCGCGCTCGCGCACCTTCTCGCAGGCCGCCTTGACCGCGCCGCCGGTGACGTATGTCTGCCGGGACGCCGACGTCGATCCGCCGCTGCCCACACCGGTGTCCTTGGTGTGCACGACGACCCGGTGCACGCCGAGCTCGGTGCGCGCGATCTGCTGCTCGACCGTGACCAGCCCCTGGCCGACCTCGGCCGCCGCGGTGTGCACCGTCGCCACCGCCTCGCCCGCCACCGCCTCGAGCCGCACCCGGGCGGTGGAGTAGTCGTCGAAGCCCTCGGAGAACGCGACGTTCTTGTAGGCCACCGCGTAGCCGATCCCGCGCACGACTCCCTCACCGTGGGTGGTGTTCGCGACGCCGCCCGGCAGGTCCCGCAGGTCCACCTGGCCGTCCGCGCTGCGCGGCGGCGGCAGCGGCATCGCCTCGACCCGCCGCAGCAGCTCCTCGACGGGCGCGGCGCTGTCGATCACCTGCCCGGTCGGCGCCTCGGCCCCCTGGGTCATCGCGTTGCGGCAGCGCAGCTCGATCGGGTCCATGCCGAGCTCGGCGGCCAGCCTGTCCATCTGGGCCTCGTGGGCGAACGCGGCCTGCACCGAGCCGAAGCCGCGCATCGCCCCGCACGGCGGGTTGTTGGTGTAGGCGCCGTACGCGTCGATCTGCACGTTCGGCACGACGTAGGGCCCGATCCCCATCGTGCCCGCGTTGCCGACGACGGCCGGGGTGCTGGACGCGTAGGCCCCGCCGTCGAGGTAGATCTGCGCCTTGACGTAGACCAGCGTGCCGTCGCGGCTGGCGCCGTGCTCGAAGCGCATGACCGCCGGATGACGGTGCACGTGCCCGAAGAAGGACTCCTCCCGGTTGTAGACCATCTTCACCGGCTTGCCGGTGCGCAGGGCCAGCAGACACGCGTGCACGTGCATGGACAGGTCCTCACGGCCGCCGAACGCGCCGCCCACGCCGGCCAGCGTGAGGCGCACCTTCTCCGGTGGCATGCCGAGCGCCGCGCAGACCTGCCGCTGGTCCACGTGCAGCCACTGCGTCGCGACGTACAGCTCGACGCCGCCGTCCTCGGCCGGCACGGCGAGACCGGACTCGGGGCCGAGGAAGGCCTGGTCCTGCATCCCCACCTCGTACTCCCCGGCCACCACGACGTCGGCCACGGGCTCGGGATCGCCCTTCCTGAGCTTCAGGTGCCGCACCAGGTTGCCCTGCGGGTGCAGCGCGGCCCGCTCCCGGGACAGCTCGCTGACCTGCCCCGGGGCGTTGTGGACCTGATTCCACCGTGGGTGGCCGAGGGCCTCGCGGGCGTCGGTGATCGGCTCGTAGACGTCGTAGTCGACCCGGATCCGCTTGGCCGCCTGGCGGGCGATCTCCGGGTGGTCGGCGGCGACCAGCGCGACCGGCTCGCCGTGGTAGCGCACCGTGTCGACGGCGAGCACCGGCTGGTCGACGATCTCCAGCCCGTAGAACTTGCTGCCCGGCACATCCTCGTGGGTGAGTACCGCGTACACGCCGGGCGTGGCGAGCGCCGGGCCGATGTCGATGGAGCGGATCCGGGCGTAGGGGTGCGGGCTGCGCAGCGTGACCCCCCAGATCATGTCGTCCGTCCACATGTCGCTGCCGTAGGCGAACTCGCCCTTGATCTTGGCCGTCCCGTCCGGGCGGAGCGGGCTCGCGCCCACTCCCGCGGTCACCGGGGTGGTCAGGCCTTGCGGTGCCCCTGTGGGCCGGGTCGGTGCGGTCATGACGTCACTCCAGCCAGGTTCAGCAGCCTGCGGTTGGCGGCGCCCGCCGCGGCC
>DATHCS010000320.1:0-6305 GCA_035319405.1 Candidatus Dormiibacterota bacterium
CCGAATTCGAGGACCCCTGGGTCGCCCCAGCACTCGCCGACGGACGCCTCGGCTACCTCGAGCTGATCGGCCGAAGCGGCCGACCGCGCCGCGTCCATCTGGGCTTCGCGCGTCGAGTCGACGGGGCCCTCGTCGTCGGCGCAGCGCATCGCTCGTCTCGCTGGCAGTACGACCTGCTGGCGCGGCCGCGCTGTCACTTCCAGATCCTCGGGGCCGACGCCGCCTACGAGGCCGTCGAGCTCGCCGGGACCGACCGCGCCGAGGGGGAGGCCGCACTCGTGGAGCGCTACGCCGCCAACGCCCCCCGCCACCGGCTCTTCCTGCTGCGGCCGGTCCCGCCATGACCGGAGCCCCTGTGCCGGCCGGCGTTCCCGGCAGCGGCCACGCCGCTCGCCCGGTGCGGTTCGGCGCGCAGTTCTGGTCGCAGTCGGCTAGCTGGCCCGAGCTCCGCGGAGCAGCCCTCGCCGCGGAGGCAGCCGGCTGGGACTCGATCTGGACGTGGGACCACCTGATGGCCATCCAGGGCCCCTGGCAGCAGCCCATCTTCGAGGGCTGGAGTGCGCTGGCGGCGCTCGCCGCGCTCACCTCCCGCGTGCGGGTGGGCCTGATGGTGGGCGCCAACACGTTCCGCAACCCGGGCCTCACGGCCAAGCTCGCCACGACACTCGACCACATCAGCGGCGGCCGCGCGGTACTGGGCCTCGGGGGCGCCTGGTTCGAGCGAGAGCACGACGCCTACGGCATCGACTTCGGGCCCGGCCCGGGTGATCGCCTCGATCGCCTCGACGAAGCGGTCATGCTGCTGCGGCGCCTGCTCGACGGCGAGCGCTTCAGCCACGAGGGTCGCTTCTACCGCTTCCACGATGCGCTCTGCCTGCCTCGTCCCCTGCAGGCGCACCTGCCGATCCTCGTCGGCGGGTCCGGGCCGCGCAAGACGCTGCGCACGGTGGCGCGCTGGGCGGACGGCTGGAACACCAACGGATCGATCGAGGACATGGACGCCCGCCTGGCCATCCTGCGTCAGCACGCCATCGACGTCGGGCGCGACCTCTCCGACCTCGAGCTGACGGTCAGCTTCCCGATGGTGCTGCGTGACGATCGGCGAGCCGCCGAACGCGGCCTCCAGGCCCTGCTCACGCGCAACGAGCTGGATGCCATCGAGGGCATCACGGTCCTCCTCGGCGCTCCGTCCGAGGTAGCGGCACGGTTGCGGCCCTATGTCGAGCGGGGCTTTCGGACCGTCATCGTGCGCCTGCCCGCGCCCTACGACCGCGAGACGATCGACCGGATCGGCGAGGTCAGCGCGGCGCTCGGCGGGTGAGGCCCCCGTGCGCGTCGTGACCCTGGCGGGCGGCGTGGGCGGCGCCAAGCTGGCGCACGGCCTGCAGCTGGCGCTGGCGCCCGGAGCGCAGCAGGTGGTCGTCAACACGGCCGACGACCTGGAGGTGCACGGCCTCCTCGTGATGCCCGACCACGACACGGTCCTCTATACCTTGGCCGGACTCGCCGACCGCGAGCAGGGCTGGGGCCTGGCCGGTGACACGTTCGCGGCCGCGGGCATGCTCGAGCGTTACGGCGCCGCGACCTGGTTCCGCCTGGGCGACGGCGATCTCGCCACCCACGTGCTGCGCAGCGAGCGACTGCGCGCGGGCGCCCGCCTGACCGAGGCGTGCCGCTCGCTCCAGGCCGCGTTGGGCGTTCCCGGCCCCATCCTGCCCATGTGCGACGAGCCCGTGCGCACGCGCGTCCTCAGCGACGACGGCTGGCTCGACTTCCAGGAGTACTTCGTACACCGCCACCAGGCGCCCGAGGTGCGTGAGCTGCGCTTCGAGGGGATCGCCGCGGCCCGCCCCACGCCGGAAGTGGAGGCAGCCATCGCCGAAGCAGAGGCCATCGTGCTGGCGCCCTCGAACCCCCTGGTCTCGGTGGGGCCGATCCTGGCCGTGCCCGGCCTGCGCGGCCTGCTCGACGACGCCCGAGCGCGGGGCGTGCCGGTCGTGGCGGTCTCGCCCATCATCGGAGGGCGTGCCCTGCGGGGGCCCGCCGATCGCATGCTGGCCTCCCTGGGCCACGAGTCGAGCGCGCTGGGGGTGGCCCGCCTCTACGCGGGCCTCCTCGATGCCTTCGTGCTTGACCGCGCCGACGCCGCCCTCGGCCCCCCGGTCGAGGCGCTGGGCATGCGCGCGCTGGTGACCGACACCGTGATGGGTGACGATGCCGACCGAGCCCGGCTGGCTCGCGAGGTCATCGATCTCGCGGGCGACCCGGCGAGCCGCCGATAGCCCTCGACCGCCCGCGCCGGCCACCTGAGGCCATGGCCGCACGACCCGGGCGGGCCTACCATGCGGGCGTGGAACCGGTGCCTGGATCAGCCGCGCCCGGCGGACGCGCAGCCGACGGACGCGCAGCCGGCGAACGCGCGCCCGGCGAACGCGCGCCCGCCGACCTGGGCCGACTGCACGTGATCCTGCCCCTGCGCACGATCGCCGGTGGGAAGGCCCGTCTCGGCGAGGTCCTCGACGCCGAGGAACGCGAGGCGCTCGTGGCGGGCATGCTTCGTCACGAGCTGGCCGTGCTGGCGGCCTGGGACCGTGCCGCCGCGGTGCACGTGGTGACGCTCGATCCCGCGCTTCTGCCGGTGGCGCGCGCCGGCGGCGCGCAGGCCCTGCTCCAGGTCCGCGAGGGGCTCAATGACGCCCTACGCGAGGCCCGAGCGGTGGCCCAGGCCGGGGGGGCAACCGCCATCCTGGTCCTGCCGGGCGACCTGCCCCTGCTCGACGTGGCGGCCCTGGAGGGTCTCGTCGAGGCGGCCGACGCGGCCCTCGCCGCGGGCGCCGGGGCGCCGCTCGTGGTGCTCGCCCCAGCCGACGCGCGCGACGGCACCAACGCCCTGCTGGCGGCCCCGCCGGACGTGATCGAGCCGGCCTTCGGGCCGCGCAGCCTCGAGCTGCACGTTCGTGCCGCCCGCGACGCCGGTGCGAGCCTGCAGCTGGTGGTCGACCCGGCCCTGGGGTTCGACCTCGACACACCGCAGGACCTCGACCGCCTCGACCCGCAACGCCTTTCGGAGCTCGAGGCCCTCGGCGCGGCCGTGGCGCCGGCGTGACCAGGAGCAGTGCCGGCGGCACGGGCCCGTCGCCAGAGAACCCGCGGGCCCCCCATCGCCTGCTGGCCGTGGCCCTCCCCCCACTGCCGGAGATCCGGCCGGGCGACGATCTCGCGCGCCACGTCGTCGCCGCCTGGCGCACCCTCTCTGCGGAGGAACCCCTCCTGGCTCCCGAGGCCGGCGACGTGCTCGTGATCACGCAGAAGGTCGTCTCCAAGGCCGAGGGCGCCCTGGTCGACCTGCGCTCGGTGACCCCGCGCCCGGAGGCCATCGCCTTCGCCGAGCGCTGGGAGCGGGACCCTCGCCAGGTCGAGGTGGTGCTCCGCGAGGCGGCCGAAGTGGTGCGCATGGAGCACGGGGTGCTGATCACCCGCACCCGTCACGGGTTCGTCTGCGCCAACGGCGGCGTCGATGCCTCGAACGTGCCGCCCGACTCGGTCACGATCCTGCCCGACGATCCGGATCGCTCGGCGCGCGAGCTGCGGACGCGCGTCGCCGAGCTGCTGGGGCTCTCGCTCGAGGAGGCTCCCGCGATCATCGTCAGCGACTCGTTCGGCCGGCCGTGGCGTCTCGGCATCACCGACGTGGCCCTGGGCGTGGCCGGCTTCGGGCCCCTCGACGACCTGCGCGGCCGGCCCGACGCCGGCGGCCGGGTCATGCACGCCACGGTGGTGGCCGTGGCCGATGAGATCGCCGCCGCAGCCGAGCTTGCCGCCGGGAAGACCAGCGGGCGCCCGGTCGTGCTCGTGCGCGGCGCCACCCTGCCGCCCGGCGACGGCAGCGTCGCCGGCGACGTCGTGATGCCGCGCCAGCAGGACCTCTTCGGCTGACCGCGGATCGCCGGCGCCTGTTCGCCCGGCCGCCTCGGCGCGCTCGGTGTAATCGTGTAATCATCGGACCATGAAGCTCGGCCTGCAGATCCCGTCCTTCACCTGGCCCGGCGGCGACGCCGCGATCGGCGAGACCTTCGCGCGGATCGTGCGCACCGCCGACGAGGTCGGCTTCGACTCGGTCTGGGTCATGGACCACTTCTTCCAGATCCGTGGTGTCGGCCCGGCCGAGGAGCCCATGCTCGAGGGCTACGGTGCCCTCCATTACGCCGCCGCGCTCACCGAGCGGGCGCGCCTCGGTCTGATGGTGGGTGGCGTCCACTATCGCGAGCCGGCGCTCTGGGTGAAGGCCGCGACCACGCTCGACGTCCTCTCCGGCGGGCGGGCGTGGCTCGGCATCGGCGCCGCGTGGAACGAGGAGGAGTCCCACGGCCTGGGGTTCTCCTTCCCGCCGCTGGCGGAGCGGTTCCAGCTGCTCGAGGACACCTTGCGCTTCGCGCACGACATGTGGTCCGGCGATCACGGGACGGAGGCGCCACTCGACGGCTCGCACCTGCACGCGCGCCGGCTGCTCAACAGCCCACAGGCGCTCAGCCGTCCGCATCCCCCGATCCTGGTCGGCGGCGGCGGCGAGCGACGCACGCTGCGCCTGGTGGCCCGCTACGCCGACGCCTGCAACGTCTTCGGGGGCCCCGAGCAGCTGCGCCACAAGTACGCCGTGCTGCGCGAGCACTGC
Organism: Candidatus Dormiibacterota bacterium; assembly: GCA_035319405.1. GTDB lineage: Bacteria > Chloroflexota > Limnocylindria > Limnocylindrales > CSP1-4 > DASPUH01. The sequence continues at coordinate 4,673 of DATHCS010000320.1, forward strand.
GAGATCGAGGGCCGCGACTACGAGGGCATCGAGAAGACCAACCTCTCGAGCTTCGATGTCGCTATCACGCCGGGTGGCCCCGGGAGCACGCCGGGCGAGATGGTCGATCGCTTCGGCGCCCTGGCGGAGGCCGGTTCGCAGCACACCATCTTCAGCATCCGTGGCGTGGACCAGGTCGAGAAGCTCGAGCGGATCGGGCGGGACGTCATCCCCCAGGTGCGCGGCCTCGGGGCGCCAAGCCCCATCGCCTGAGCGGCGGCGGCCATCGCCGTGGCCTTCCGCGGGGCTCATGCCAGAGCCATCGGCGATACCCCCGGGGAGTATCGAGACCTGCTAGGATGGGCCGATGAGCGATCCCTTCCCGGGCTTCTCCGGGATCAGCATGATCGACGAGGGCGGCGGCGCCGAATCGGCCGCCGTGCCGAGGCCCGCTGAGCCGTCCGGGCCGCCGGGCGCCGGCAGCGGCCCCGTGGAGGCCAAGGTGGTCATCGTCGGCTCAGGGCCGGCCGGCCTCACCGCGGCGGTCTACGCAGCACGAGCCAACCTGGCCCCGATCGTGCTGGCCGGCTACGTGCCCGGCGGGCAGCTCATGATCACCAGCGACGTGGAGAACTACCCGGGCTTCCCGGAGGGCATCCAGGGCCCCGAGCTGATGGCGCGCTTCCGGGAGCAGGCGGAGCGCTTCGGGGCGCGGATCGTCGACCTCGACGTGGACCGTGTCGACCTCTCCGCTCGGCCCTTCGGCCTGTGGGCGGGCGGCGTGGAGTACCGCGCCCACGCCCTCATCGTGGCCACGGGCGCCTCCGCCCTCTGGCTGGGCCTCGAGAGCGAGACGCGCCTCCGCGGTCGTGGGGTCAGCGCGTGCGCCACCTGCGACGGCTTCTTCTTTCGCGGCAAGCGAGTCGCCGTCGTCGGGGGCGGGGATACGGCCCTCGAGGAGGCGCTGTTCCTGACCCGCTTCGCCACGGAGGTCGTGCTAATCCACCGTCGCGATCAGTTCCGCGGTTCCAAGATCATGCAGGAGCGCGCCATGGCACACCCGTCCATCCGCGTCCGCTGGAACCAGGAGGTCACGGCGGTCCGCGGCGACGACGTGGTGAGCGGCCTGGAGCTCCGTGACGTGGGGACAGGGGAGCGCAGTGAGGAGCCGGTGGACGGGCTCTTCGTGGCCATCGGCTACAAGCCCAATACCGACGCGTTCCGCGACTGGCTCGAGCTCGACGAGAAGGGCTACCTGGTGGTCCAGGGGGAGACCGGCTCCCGAGTGGAGGGCGTGTTCATCGCCGGCGACGTGCACGACCATCGCTACCGCCAGGCCGTTACCGCGGCCGGGGACGGCTGCAAGGCAGCCATCGACGCGGAGCGCTGGCTGGAGTCCGTGGGCCTGGCCGAGTCCGTCACCGCGACCGCGTGGTGAGCGGGGCCGCCAGCACCTCCGCCCTGCCGCGACGGCTGGCGCTGCTGCCCCGCCTCGGCCTCCGCCCGACCGCCGCCGAGCTCCTGGGCGGCTATCTCGACGAGGCCCTGCCCGCTGGCGCGCGCGCGGTCGCGCTCGACGCCGGCTGCGGCCGCATGAGCGCCCTTGCCACGCGCAAGGACCGCCTGGCGCGGCTCGTGGGCGTGGACATCCACC